>NZ_JBSFJF010000132.1:0-9271 GCF_053597915.1 Streptomyces sp. NPDC001219
CTCACCGTCACCACTCCCCCAACGGGAGGGGACGGGCCGGAGGGGCAGGGTTTCCGGACGTAAAGCGAAGCAGTCCGGAAACCCTGCCCCGGAGGCCCGTCACCGCACCCAACAACCACCCGCCCGCCGCAGGCGCAACGGCGACAAGCCACCACGGCGGGACAGCCGAAAACGCGGGGAGGTCGAGATCAATCCTTCGCCGGCCAAAGCCGGCCCCGCGGACCAACCCGCTCATCCGTGGCAACGGACACCGCCCCGGTGGTGACCGTCTCGTAGACGGCGAGGATGTCGGCGCCGACGGTCGCCCAGTCGAAGCGACGTACATGCCGGGCACCACGTTCACGCAGCTCTCCGAGTCGCGCGGGGTCACCGAGAAGTCGTACAGCCGCAGCGGCGAGCGCCTCGGCGTCCTCGTTGGCGAAGAGTTCGCCGGCCTCGCCCTGGTCCAGGACCTGGGCGAAGGCGTCGAGGTCGCTGGCCAGTACGGGCGCCCCGGCCGACATCGCCTCGACGAGGATGATACCGAAGGACTCGCCGCCCGTGTTGGGCGCGACGTAGAGGTCGACGCTGCGCAGCAGCCGCGCCTTGTCCTCGTCGCTGACCATGCCGAGGAACTCGACCCGGGAGCGGAGGTCGGCGGGCAGTGCCGCGACGGCCTCCTCCTCGTCGCCGCGGCCGGCGACGAGGAGCCGGGCGTCCGGTACCTCGGCGAGGATCGCGGGCAGCGCCTCCATCAGGACCGGCAGGCCCTTGCGCGGCTCGTCGATCCGGCCGATGAAGCCGATCGTGCGCCCCTGCCACTCGGCCTTGGGCTCGGCGGTGCCGAAGAAGTCGACGTCCACGCCGTTGGGGATGACCACCGCGTCGCCGCCGAGGTGTTCGACGAGGGTGCGGCGGGCGTACTCGCTCACCGCGATCCGCGCGCTGATCTTCTCCAGCGCGGGCTGCAGGATCGGGTAGGCGGCGATCATCGCCCGCGAGCGCGGGTTGGAGGTGTGGAAGGTCGCCACGATCGGGCCCTGGGCCGCCCAGCAGGACAGCAGACCGAGCGAGGGCGAGGCCGGCTCGTGGATGTGGATGACGTCGAAGGCGCCGTGCTGCAGCCAGCGGCGTACCCGGGCGGCGGAGAGGAAGCCGAAGTTGAGGCGGGCGACCGAGCCGTTGTACGGGACGGGGACCGCGCGGCCGGCGGAGACGACGTACGGCGGGAGCGGGGTCTCGTCGTCCGCGGGGGCGAGGACGGAGACCTCGTGACCGAGGTGGATCAGGTGGTCCGCCAGGTCACGGATGTGGAACTGCACGCCGCCGGGGACGTCCCAGGCGTACGGGCAGACGATGCCGATCTTCACGCGGACTCCGTTCCGGAGGTGCCCGGGGCGCCGGGCTGCTCGCGCGGTTCCAGGTCGGCGAGCCAGAGCCGCTGCAGCATGTGCCAGTCCTCGGGGTGGTCGGCGATGCCGGAGGCGAAGGCGTCGGCAAGCGTCTGGGTCATCTGGGCGGCCTTCTCGGCACGGGTGCCGGTCTCGGGGACCTCGATCTCCGGGTGGACCCGGCCCCGCATGACGGGGGTGTCGTCGTACCAGAGGGTGACGGGCAGCAGCACGGCGCCGGTCTGTACGGCGAGCACGGCGGGACCGGCCGGCATCTTCGTGGCCTCGCCGAAGAACTTGACCTCTATCCCGGAGGCGGACAGATCACGGTCGGCGACCAGGCAGACCAGCCCGCCGGCCCGCAGCCGCCGGGCGAGCGTGCCGAAGGCGGCGCCGCCGGTGTGCGGCAGCACCTCCATGCCCAGGCCCTCGCGGTAGGCGACGAAGCGGTCGTAGAGCGACTCGGGCTTGAGACGCTGGGCGACGGTGGTGAAGGGGACCCCGAGCTCGGTGGTGACCCAGGCGCCCGCGAGGTCGTAGTTGCCCATGTGCGGCAGTGCCAGGATGACGCCCCGGCCGCTCTTGAGCCCCTCCTCCAGGCGGTGCACCTCCTCGACGGTGAAGCCCGCCCTTATCCGCTCCCTGCTCCAGGCCGGCAGCCGGAAGGACTCCATCCAGTAGCGCATGTACGAGCGCATCCCGGCCCGGGAGAGCTCGGCGAGCCGCTGCGGCGTGGCGTCCGGGACGACCCGGGCGAGGTTAGCCTCCAGGCGGAGGACGCCCTTGCCGCGGCGCTTCCAGGCGGTGTCGGCGATCCGCCGGCCGAGGCCCACCGCGGCGCCCTCGGGCAGCTTCTTGACGGTGCTCCAGCCCAGGGCGTAGAGCGCGTCCGCCAGCTTCTCCCCGTCGATCCACGGCCGGCCGTTCCTGCGCGCGCTCATGCGCTGTTCCCCCCTTGTGCCATGGCGTCGGCCTCTGCCGACTCCCGTCGGACCGTCACCACACGCTGGCCGAGGGTGACGGCGCTGCCGACGGCGACGATCCACAGCGCGATCGGCAGCAGGATCTCCACGCCGGGCACCCCGAAGGCGTGCAGCCCCGACAGGCCGCAGGCCACCAGCGTGACGACCAGCCGCTCGGCGCGCTCCACCAGCCCGTTGACGTCCACCGGCAGCCCGATCGCCTCCCCGCGCGCCTTGGTGTACGAGACCACCTGGCCGCTGGCCAGGCAGAAGATCGCCATCCCGCAGAGCAGCAGGCTGTCGCCCCGGCCCGCGTACCAGAGGGCGAGCCCGCCGAAGATCGCCGAGTCGGCGACCCGGTCGAGGGTGGAGTCGAGGAACGCCCCCCAGCGGCTGGAGCGGCCCAGCTGCCGCGCCATGTTGCCGTCGACGAGGTCGGAGAAGACGAACAGGGTGATGACGACCGTCCCCCAGAAGAACTCGCCCAGGGGGTAGAAGATCAGTGCGCCGGCCACCACGCCGCCGGTGCCGACCAGGGTGACCGCGTCCGGGCTGACGCCGATCCGGATGAGCAGGGCGGCGAACGGCGTGAGAACACGCGTGAAGAACGCACGCGCGTACTTGTTCAGCATGGCCTTCCCGGGAGTCGAAACGGGCCGTGCGGTCTAGCGGCCACCGGCGGGCCCATCGTAGCCAGGAGGTCAGGGGGCACCACGAACGCATCGCGGCGCCGGGTGCGTCCCGGGGCTCAGGACGGCCCGCGCACGCCCGCGGACGCCCCCGCAGGCCGTGCGGGGTGTGCCCGGCGCTGTGCCCGGCGCCCTTGGCCACACCGGCCCGGTGCGCCACGTATGGACGCGGCATGGCCTCGGTGGAAAGCTCGAATCACCGCAAAGTGTCGACCTGGAGGCGAGACACATGAGCGAGAAATCGAGTACACACCCGGGAGCCGCCGGCAGGGCATCAACGGCCGACCAGCCCACGGCCCTGCGGAACGTGGTGCTGGTCGGCCACTCCGGATCGGGAAAGACCACCCTGGTCGAGGCCCTCGCGCTGGCGTCCGGCGCGGTCAACCGGGCGGGCCGGGTCGAGGACGGCGGCTGTCTCTCCGACTACGACGAGATCGAACACCGCCAGCAGCGTTCCGTACAGCTCTCCCTGGTCCCGGTGGACTGGGGCGGAGTCAAGATCAATCTCTTGGACACCCCCGGCTACGCCGATTTCGTCGGGGAACTCAGGGCCGGTCTGCGCGCCGCGGACGCGGCCCTTTTCGTTGTCTCGGCGGCCGACGGCGTGGCCGGCGCGACCCGGATGGTCTGGGACGAGTGCGCGGCGGTCGGGATGCCGCGCGCGCTGGTCATCACGCACCTGGAGGCGTCCCGCGCCGACTTCGACGAGATGACCGAGCGCTGCCGCACCTCGTTCGGCGGCGAGGACCCGGACGCCGTCCTCCCCCTCTACCTGCCGCTGTACGGCACGCCGGGCGCCGACGGCCACGCCCCCGTGCACGGCCTCATCGGCCTGCTCTCACAGCGGGTGTTCGACTACTCCTCGGGCGAGCGCACCGAACGCGCGCCCACGGCGGACGAGCTGCCGCTGGTCGAGGCGGCCCGCAACCGTCTCATCGAGGGCATCATCGCCGAGAGCGAGGACGAGTCCCTGATGGACCGCTACCTCGGCGGCGAGGAGATCGACATCAAGACCCTCGTCGGGGACCTGGAGACGGCGGTCGCCCGCGGCACCTTCCACCCCGTGCTGGCCGCCGCCCCGGCCGCCGAGGGCGCCAGGCAGGGGCTGGGCACGGTGGAGCTGCTGGAGCTGATCACCGGTGGCTTCCCGACGCCCGCGGAGCGCGAGGCACCGGCCGTGACCACCCCGGACGGGTCCCCGCGCCCGGCGCTGACCTGTGACCCCGGCGGTCCGCTCGCGGCCGAGGTGGTCAAGACCTCCTCCGACCCGTACGTGGGCCGGATCTCGCTCGTCCGCCTCTTCTCGGGCACCCTGCGCCCCGACGAGACGGTGCATGTCTCGGGCCACGGGCTGCAGGACCGGGGCCACGAGGACCACGACGTCGACGAGCGGGTCGGCGCGCTGTCCACCCCGTTCGGCAAGCAGCAGCGCACGCTGTCCAAGGCGATCGCCGGCGATCTGGCGTGTGTGGGGAAGCTGTCCCGCGCCGAGACCGGTGACACCCTCTCGGGCAAGGACGACCCGCTGCTGATGGAGCCGTGGACGATGCCCGACCCGCTGCTGCCGGTCGCCATCGAGGCCCACAGCAAGGCCGACGAGGACAAGCTCTCGCAGGGCCTGGCCCGCCTGGTCGCCGAGGACCCGACGATGCGGCTGGAGCACAACCAGGACACCCACCAGGTGGTCCTGTGGTGTCTGGGCGAGGCGCATATCGATGTGGCCCTGGAGCGGCTGCGGACCCGCTACGGCGTCAAGGTGGACACGGTCGCGCACCGGGTGGCGCTGCGGGAGACCTTCGGCGCCCCCGCCGCGGGCCGCGGCCGCCATGTCAAACAGTCCGGCGGGCACGGCCAGTTCGCGATCTGCGAGATCGAGGTCGAACCGCTGCCCGGCGGCTCCGGCATCGAGTTCGTGGACAAGGTCGTGGGCGGCGCGGTCCCCCGGCAGTTCATCCCGTCCGTGGAGAAGGGCGTACGCACCCAGGCCGCACGCGGGGTCGCCGCCGGGCATCCGCTCGTCGACATCCGCGTCACGCTGCTCGACGGCAAGGCGCACTCCGTCGACTCCTCGGACGCCGCGTTCCAGACGGCGGGCGCGCTGGCGCTGCGGGAGGCCGCCGCCGAGGTCCGGATCGACCTGCTCGAACCGGTGTCCGAGGTGAGCGTGATGGTTCCGGACGATTTCGTCGGCCAGGTGATGAGCGATCTGTCCGGGCGCCGCGGCCGGGTCGTGGGCACCGAACAGTCAGGGGCGGGACGCACCGTGGTGCGCGCCGAGGTGCCCGAGGTCGAGATCGACCGGTACGCCGTCGATCTGCGCTCCCTCTCCCACGGCACCGGGCGGTTCTCCCGCGTCCACCTGCGGCATGAGCCGATGCCGCCGCAGCTCGCCGACAAGTGGCGGGAAGAGGCGGAGAACGGCGCATAGTTGACGGCCGGTCAACCGTTGGAGCGGCCGCTGTCCCGCTCGACCCCTCCGGGCGGGACGGCGGCTGTACGCTGAGATCCTGGCCTCGCACCGGGGGGTCGACGTCAGGACACGAGGTCACGGGCTCGACAGCAGGCTCTCAACAGGTGTGCCGTCAGCGGAAGTCGGGAAGAGCCGCATCATCGGATGCGTGCGGTGTGGGGGGCGGTAGTGGCAGACGGCTTTGACTTCAGTCCCGGGGCTCAGGTCCCGCTGTCGGGGAGCGCCGGGCAGACGGCGGCGACCCAGGCACTTGCCTCGGCCGCCTACCGGGACTGCCTGCTCGACAAGATCCTGGAAGCCGACTCGGATTCCGGCAAGTCCACCATCAAGAAGCCCAAGCTGTCGCTGTTCGCGCCCAATCTCGGCGAGGCGTTCGCGCGCGCGGTGCAGGTGCGGATGCTCGGCGGCGGGCGCGCCGCGCTCATCCAGTCCTTCGGGACCGAGCCGCAGACCGTCGTCGAGCACTGTCTGTCCGCCACCCGTATCCGCAAGCAGCGGGACGCCAAACTGACGCTGCTGATGGTGCTGTTCGGGGTGCTGTTCCTGCCCGGTGTGCTGCTGTGGCTGGGCGTCTTCCAGCTGCGGAAGCTGCTCTCCAAGGACGGGGCGGGCAAGGGGCTCTCCCTGATCGGCGGGGTGCTGCTGACGGTGCTGGGCGTCCTCGTCGTGTTCTTCATGATCAAGCTGCCGCTCAACGGCTTCTGGCCGCTGTACGCCCGGGGCATGATCGTCGCCCCGGTGGTCGGCTGGTGGCTGGCCAAGCAGATCAGCGAGAAGACCGCGGTGGCCATGCGGGAGTCCTGGAAGGGGCTGCTGGAGGGCGGCGGTGTGGCCGCGAAGATCCCCGAGGCGGTGCCCCAGGACCCCAACCAGATCGCCGCCGAGACCCTCCGTCAGAATCTCGCCAAAATCTCCGCCGAGCAGAACAGCAACGTCGTCTTCTACGCCGGCCCCAAGGGCATACTCGGCATGGGCACGCGCTGGGGCAGCTGGCAGCTCGCCGAGGAGCTCATCCCGGCGCGGGGCGGCAGCGAGATCCACCCGTTCCGCAGCTGGGACGTGATCCGGGCGATCCACGACAAGCTGCGGCTGCTGGAGCGCAGCCCGCTGCACACCGGCGGATTCCCCACCCCGTCCGTACGCCACTGGATCGTCTCGCCGGTCGGCGAGAAGGCCGCCGCCGTCTCCCGCCCCGAGGGCACCCATGTGGAGGCGTACGAGATCCGCGGCCACGAGATAGAGCGGATCTGCAACGAGCAGCAGTTCGGCAGCGGCAACCGCCACTACCTCGGGGTCCAGTTCGTCCTGTGGGACGGCCAGTTGGTGATCACCCTCATGATCACCGTCACGGTGCTCCACGAGACCCTGCGCATCGAGGTCACCGGCCACGCCCTCGGCCCGGTCAACGGCCTCTTCACGTCGAAACCGGACCCCAAGACCAAGGACGTCGCCAAGGTCGTCAAGTTCTGGGAGACCAAGACCCAGCAGCTGCCGCTCATCGAGCCGCAGGAGGTGGTCCGGCTCGCCGCCCGTGCCCCGCTGACCTGGTTCCCGCCGGTGCTGGACTTCCTCGGCGGCAAGCTGACCCTGCCCGAACCCTTCGGCCTGCGGCACGTCTGGGCCGACAAGCCCTGGCGCCACCGCTTCATGGCCGATGACGCGCTGCGCGCCGCGACCCCGGTGCTGCGCACGGTCCACTCCGCCGCGATGAGCGTCCTCAAGGAGAACGGCGTGGACACCGAGCGCTTCACCAACCGCTCCCTGGTGCTCAGCGGCATGATCCAGGGCGTGGAGCCGCAGAAGGCGGACGAGTACAACGCCTAGCCGCGGCACCACACCTCCGGGGCGCGCCGGTCAGCGGAAGATGCCGGTGTGCCCCAGGGAGTACCGTCCCGGCTGCGGGTAGACCGCCAGACCGTGCGGGCCCTGGCCGACCGGGATCTTGGCGAGGGTCTTGCCGGTGCGGGTGTCCAGCGCGTAGACCTCGGAGTTGTAGCGGCCGGACAGCCACAGCACCTTGCCGTCGGTGGACAGGCCGCCCATGTCGGGGCTGCCGCCGCCGCGGATGTGCCATTTGTCGACGAGCTTGCCGGTCCGGAAGTCGAGCAGCGAGATGGAGCCCTCGCCGCGGTTGGAGACGTACATGTGCTTCGAGTCGCGGCTGACGTAGAGGCCGTGGGCGCCCTTGCCGGTCGGCATGAGCCGGGGCCGGGTGAAGCGGTCGCCGTCGAGGACCCAGATGCCGTCGGCCATCATGTCGGCGACGTACCAGGTCCTGCCGTCCGGGGAGATCTTCACGTCCTGCGGCATCGCGCCCTCGAACGACAGCTTCTCCTGGCCGATGACCTTCATCTTCTCGGTGTCGACCTTGAGCAGTTCACCGGAGAACTCACAGGAGACGATGAAGTACCGGCCGTCCGGCGAGAAGTCGGCGTGGTTGACGCCGGCGCAGTTGACCGGGAGCGTCTTGCGGACCTCCATGGTGTGCGGGTCGCGGAAGACCAGCTGCCGGTCCATGGAGGCCATCACGACCGCGTACTTCCCGTTGGGCGTGAAGTAGAGGTTGTACGGGTCGTGGACCTTGACGGGGTCGCCGGCCTTGCCGTTGGCGGGGTTGATCGGGGTGAGGTCGTGTCCCCGGTTGTTGTTGACCCAGAGCGTCTTCAGGTCCCAGGACGGCACGACGTGCTGCGGCTGGACGCCCACCGGGATGGTCTCGATGACCTTGTAGGTCTTGGGGTCGATGACGCTGACCGTGTCGGAGCCGGTGTTGGGGACGTAGATCCGCGAGGGGAAGTCCCTGACCTGCGGCGCCAGCCTGCCCGGCCGGTCCGCCGCGTAGAGGTCGTGCTGGTCCAGCAGCGGCGGCATCCCGGGCAGGCCCGGTTTGGCGGCCTGGACCGGTGCGCGCTCGACCGGCCGCGGGCTCTGCCCGGCCCGTTCGCTCTCGTCGCCGCTGCCGCAGCCCGCGGCCACCAGCGCGCAGGCCACGGTGAACAGCGCGGCCCGGTGGCGCGCACGCGGGCGGTGACGGTCGTGGGTACGGTTCCGGTCAGCCATCAGGTCACTAGCTCCGTTGTCGTCACCGCGCGCAGACCGCGTCGGCGGAGGCCGTCGAGGATCGGGGGCAGCGCGGCCACCGTGCCGGCGTGCCCGAGGTGGAGGCTCACGACCGAGCCCGGCCCGACCGAGTCCAGGACCGTGCGCTGGACGGCGGCGGCACCGGGGTCGTTGGCGTCGAGGGAGTCCACGTCGTAGGAGAGGACGTGCGGATAGCCGGCCTTGCGGGCCAGCTCGGCCACCAGGGGCGTGGCCCGGCGGGTCTGCGAGGGGCGGAACCAGCTGCCGATGGTGCCGGTGAGCCTGCGCAGCCGGTCGGCGCAGCCACGGATCTCGGCGTCGGCGTCGGCGGCCGGCAGCGCGCAGATGTCGCGGTGGTGCATGGTGTGATTGCCCAGCTCATGGCCGCCGTCGAGAATGCGGCGGGCCATCGCGGGCTGCTCGTCGAGCCAGTCGCCGATGGCGAGCACGGTGACCCTGGCGCCGGCCCGCTCGGCCTCGCGCAGCAGGGCGGTCGCCATCGTGGGGTCGCCCCTGCCGTGGAGGGTCAGCGCGACCGCCCGGCCGTTCCGCGGCCCGTGCTCGATCTGTACGGGCAGGCCGGGCACCCGGGTCGGCGGCCGGGCCACCGGCTACTACTTCGAGGACAAGGCCGCGGCCTACGGTCTCGCGCTGGTCGCGGTCCTCGCCTACGCCGGATCGCTGCTGCTGGACAGCAGG
>NZ_JBSFJF010000133.1:0-9147 GCF_053597915.1 Streptomyces sp. NPDC001219
GCGGCGGGGAATGCCTTCGTTGAGGGGTTGGTGGAGGCTCGTCGTGCGCGGGGTGTGGTGGGTTGTGCGGTGGCGTGGGGTCCGTGGGCCGGTGGGGGCATGGCCGGCGTGGAGGGTGCGGAGGAGCATCTGCTGCGTCGCGGGCTGAAGGCGCTTGATCCGGCGTTGGCGGTGTCGGCGTTGGAGATGGCTGTAGGCGAGGGTTCGGTGGTGGTGGCGGACGTGGAGTGGGAGCGCTTTGCCCCCGCGTTCACCAGCGCTCGCCCCAGTCCACTGCTGGCGGACCTCCCGGAGGTCGCTGACGCGGTAGCTGGTACGTCCCAGGAGGAGGTCCAGGGCGCGGGGCAGTCCTTCCTCGGTAAGGTCGCGGGCCTTTCCGCGGTGGAGCGCGCGCAAGCCGTACTCGACCTCGTACGCGGCCACACGGCCGCCGTTCTCGGGTTCCGCGATATGAAGGCCGTGGAGCCTGGCAGGGCATTCCGGGATCTGGGCTTCGACTCGCTCACCGCGGTCGAGCTGCGGAACGGGCTGAACGCCGACACCGGGATGCGGCTCCCCGCGACCCTGGTCTTCGACTACCCCACGCCACAGCTTCTCGCGGAGCACGTGCAGGACGCCTTGTTCGGTGCCGCGGACGCCGAGCCGGAGGCCGCCGTACTCGCTGACCTGGACCGTCTCGTCGGCGCGATTTCAGGATTTTCCCCAGAGAACGCCGCCAGGGGGCTCGTCGAGGCCCGTCTTCGGAGCATCCTGGCTGAGCTGGGCGGGGTGGCCGAGGGCGAGGCGAAGTCCGCCGTGTCCCAGCAGCTGGATGCGGCCTCGGACGACGAGATCTTCGATTTCATCAATCAGGAGCTCGGCCGTTCCTGAACGCCGCTGGTGAACCGTTCCGGTCTACAACGTATGGGGCAAGTTCCACATGGCGAATGAAGAACGGCTTCGGGACTACCTCAAGTGGGTCACCGCGGACCTGCATGAGACCCGTCGGCGCCTGCAGGAGCTGGAATCGCAGCAGCAGGAGCCGGTCGCAATCGTCGGGATGAGCTGCCGCCTTCCCGGGGGTGTGCGGTCGCCGGAGGAGTTCTGGCGCCTGCTGCACAGCGGAGCGGACGCCATCTCCGAGTGGCCGCAGGACCGTGGCTGGGATGCCGATGCGCTGTACGACCCGGAGGCGGACGGATCGGGCACCAGCTACTCGTGCAAGGGCGGTTTCGTCTACGAGGCCACCGAATTCGACCCCGGCTTCTTCGGGATCTCGCCGCGCGAAGCGCTCGCGATGGACCCGCAGCAGCGACTGCTGCTCGAAGCGTCCTGGGAGGCGTTCGAAGGCGCCGGAATCGACCCCCTCGGCCTGCGGGGAAGCCGCAGCGGTGTGTTCGTCGGGGCCAGCGGCCAGGAATACGGCGCCGGCCTTCGCGATATCCCCGACGATGTGCGGGGCCATCTCCTGACGGGCAACTCGACCTCGGTCGTGTCGGGTCGTGTCGCGTACACACTGGGACTTGAGGGCCCTGCCGTCACCGTGGACACGGCCTGCTCCTCCTCCCTGGTCGCGCTGCACCTGGCGTCACAAGCCCTCCGGTCCGGCGAATGCACGCTCGCCCTCGCGGGCGGTGTGACGGTGATGGCCACACCTGGGGCCTTCATCGAGTTCAGCCGGCAGCGCGGCCTTGCTGCCGACGGCCGCTGCAAGGCGTTCGCGGAGACCGCGGACGGCACGGGGTGGGCCGAGGGCGTCGGCATGCTGGTACTGGAGCGCCTGTCGGACGCCCGGCGGAACGGACACCGGGTGCTGGCGGTCGTGCGCGGCAGCGCCGTGAACCAGGACGGTGCCTCCAACGGTCTGACCGCGCCGAACGGTCCGTCGCAGCAGCGGGTGATCCGGCAGGCGCTGGCCGGTGCGGGACTCTCGCCCTCCGACGTGGATGTGGTGGAGGCGCATGGCACGGGGACGTCCCTGGGCGACCCGATCGAGGCACAGGCACTACTCGCGACGTACGGCCAGGACCGGGACGCCGACCGGCCGTTGTGGCTGGGTTCGGTGAAGTCGAACATCGGGCACACCCAGGCGGCCGCGGGTGTGGCCGGTGTCATCAAGATGGTGCTGGCACTGCAGCACGGCGTCCTTCCCCATACCCTGCACGTCGATGAGCCTTCCTCGCATGTGGACTGGTCGTCCGGCAACGTACGACTGCTCACCGAGGCTGTCGGATGGCCGGAGAACGGGCGACCGGGGCGCGGGGCGGTCTCCGCCTTCGGTGTCAGTGGCACCAACGCGCACGCGGTGATCGAGCAGGCACCCGAGGCGGAGCCCGCGCCCGAAGAAGGACAGCAGGACGGCACGGCCGCGTCCACGCCGCTGCCGATCGTGCCCTGGGTCCTCTCGGCGCGCGGTGACTCCGCCCTCCGCGAGCAGGCCAGAAGGCTGCTGTCGCACGTCGAGGCCCACCCCGGGGACGACATACGGGACCTCGCCCGCTCGCTCGCCTCGACGCGCGCCGCGCTGGAGAACCGTGCCGTCGTCCTCGGCAGCAGCCGCGCGGAACTGGTCGCGGCACTGGACGCCCTCGCCCGTGACGAGTACGCCGAAGGCACCGTGCGGGGGACGGACCTGCCGGGCGCGAAGACGGCCTTTCTGCTCGCGGGCCAGGGCTCCCAACGCCTGGGAATGGGGCGTGAGTTGTATGACACGTTCCCAGAGTTCGCGGACGCTTTTGACGCGGTGTGTGCGTGCTTCGAGGGCGAGTTGGGGGCGCCGCTGCGAGATGTCGTGTTCGGTGGCGAGGCCGAACTGCTGCATCGGACGGAGTTCACTCAGCCGGCGTTGTTCGCGGTGGAGGTGGCGCTGTTCCGGTTGGTGGAGTCGTTCGGTGTGCGGCCGGATTTCCTGGTGGGGCATTCCATCGGTGAGCTGGTGGCCGCGCATGTGGCGGGCGTGCTGTCGTTGGACGACGCGTGTCGGCTGGTGGCGGCCCGTGGGCGGTTGATGCAGGCGTTGCCGGAGGGTGGCGCGATGGTGTCCCTGCAAGCCGCCGAGGATGAGGTGCGTCCGCTGCTGGAGGGCCGCGAGGAGCAGGTGAGTATCGCCGCGGTGAACGGTCCGCAGGCGGTCGTGGTCTCCGGCGTGGAGTCCGCCGTGGCGGAGATCGCGGGGCATTTCGAGTCCGAGGGCCGGAAGGTGAAGCGGCTCCAGGTCAGCCATGCTTTCCACTCCCCGCTGATGGAGCCGATGCTCGACGAGTTCCGTGCCGTCGCGGAGAGCATCACGTACGAGCAGCCGCGTATCCCGGTGGTCTCGAATGTCACCGGTGAACTTGCCACGGCGGAGCAGCTGACCTCCCCCGACTACTGGGTGCGGCATGTCCGCGAGGCGGTCCGTTTCGCCGACGGTATCCGCTGGCTGGAGGAGCACAGCGTCGCCCGCTATCTCGAAATCGGGCCCGACGGCACGCTCACCGCGATGGCTCAGATGTGTGTGGAGAGCCCCGCGCACCTGGCGGTTCCCGCGCTGCGAAGGGACCGGTCCGAGGCACAGCACATGGTGACGGCTCTTGCGCAGTTGCACGCGCACGGCGCCGTACTCGACTGGGCCGCGCTGCTGCCCGGGACACGGCCCGTCGACCTGCCGACCTATCCCTTTCAGCGTCAGCGCTACTGGCTGGCGGCGACGGAGACGGAGGGCGCTGAGGCCCCGGAGCTTGAGGGCGTCGACGCGCAGCTCTGGGACGTGATCGAGCGTGGTGATGCGGCAGCGGCGGCCGGGGAACTGGCGATCGCCGGTGATGCCTCGTGGGCGGAGGCGCGCACCGCGCTGACGTCGTGGCGGCGGCAGCGGCGTGAGCGGTCGGTGGTGGACGGCTGGAGCTATCGGGTGGAGTGGAAGCCGCTCGCTGCGCGGTCCGGCGGGGTGCCGGACGGTCGCTGGCTCGTGGTGGTGGCTGCAGGGGACGCGTACGCCGAGGCCGTTGTGGATGGGCTGGCGGGGTGTGGGCTGGCGGTTGAGCGGGTGGAGTGTGGCGCGGGGGAGTGGGACCGGGGTGTGCTCGCCGCCCGGGTGCGTGAGGTGGCCGGTGCGGAGCCGGTCGCCGGTGTGCTGGCGGTGGGCGCCGTGGATGCGGTGCGTACCGCGGTGGTGGTGCAGGCGCTGGGGGACGCCGCTGTGGGTGGGCGTGTGTGGGTGGTGACGCGAGGGGCCGTGTCGATCGGTCGGTCGGATGCCGGGCCCGATCCGGTGCAGGCGGCGGTGTGGGGCGTGGGCCGGGTGGCGGCGCTGGAGTACCCGGACCGTTGGGGCGGTCTGGTGGACATGCCGGAGGCGGTGGACCGTAGGGCGCTCGACCGCCTGGCGGGGGTTCTCACTGATGGTGGTGAGGATCAGGTGGCTGTGCGGGCGTCCGGGGTGTTCGGGCGTCGGCTCGTGCACGCTCCGGCTCCCGGTGGTGACGCGGCCGACGGTTGGCGGCCGCGCGGGACGGTGCTGATCACGGGCGGTACGGGAGCACTGGGAGCCCGTGTGGCGCGCTGGGTGGCCGCACGCGGTGCCGAGCATCTCGTCCTGACGAGCCGTCGTGGCCCGGAGGCGCCTGGTGCGGCCGACCTGGAGGCGGAGCTGTCCGCCCTCGGCGTACGAGTGACCATGGCGGCCTGCGATGTCGCAGATCCGGACGCGGTCGCGGCACTGCTCTCCGAACATCCCGTGGACGCCGTCTTCCACGCGGCCGCCGTACTCGACGACGGCGTACTCGACTCCCTCACGCCCGAGCGGTTCGCCGCCGTCCTGCGGGCCAAGGCCGACTCGGCCGCCAACCTGCACGAGGCGACCCGCGGCCATGACCTGTCGGCCTTCGTCCTGTTCTCGTCCTTCGCCGGCACCATCGGCGCCGCCGGACAGGCCAACTACGCAGCTGCCAACGCCTACTTGGACGCCCTCGCCGAGCGGCGAGCGGCCGAAGGACTTGCCGCGACGTCCCTCGCCTGGGGCCCGTGGGGCGAGACCGGCATGGCGAGCGACGAGACGATGGCCCGGCGCATGCGCCGGGGCGGTGTGTCCCCGCTGCAGCCGGACCTCGCCGTCGAGGCCATGGGGAGCGCCATCCGCTCCGGTACGCCCGGTCTGGTGATCGCCGACATCACCTGGGCGGACTTCCGTGCCACCTTCGCCGCGGTCCGCCCGAGTCCGCTGATCGGTGATCTTCCGGAGATCCGTACCGCGGTCGAGCAGGCCACAGAGACGGGAGGCGATGACGCCCGGTCCGAGCTGCACCGGCAGCTTGCGGGACTGGAGCCGGCCGAGCAGGAACGGGTGCTCACCGATCTCGTCCGGTCGTACGCCGCCGGGGTCCTGCATTACGCGGGTCCCGCCGACGTACCGCCGAACCGGCCCTTCCGGGACCTCGGTGTCGACTCCTTGCTCGCCGTGGAGCTGCGGAACGCCCTGAGCCTGGCATGCGGGACCACACTGAGCGCAACGGTGGTCTTCGACTATCCGACACCGACGGCACTGGCCGGCCTTCTGCGCACCAGGATCGCGCCGGCCCAGGACGACATCGAGCAGTCAACGGCGACTCCCTCAGCGGTTGACGGTGACCCCCTTGCCATCGTGGGGATGAACTGCCGGTTCCCCGGCGGCGTCGACTCTCCGGAAGCCTTCTGGAAACTGCTGTCGGACGGTGCGGACACCGTCGGCGCCTTCCCGGCCGACCGCGGCTGGGACCTGAACTCGGTCTACGACCCCGACCCGGAACACCCGGGAACCACCTACGTCAACGTCGGTGGGTTCCTCAAGAACGTGGACCAGTTCGAACCCGCCTTCTTCGGCATGAGCCCCAGGGAAGCGGTGGCAACCGATCCGCAGCAGCGGCTGCTGCTCGAAGTGTCCTGGGAAGCCCTGGAGCGAGCCGGCATCGACCCGCATTCCGTGCGGGGCAGCCGCGCGGGCGTCTTCGTCGGAACGAACGGTCAGGACTATCCGGCGCTGCTGGCCAGTTCCCCGGACGACTTCGACGGCTACATCGGTACCGGAAACGCCGCGAGCGTGGTGTCCGGGCGAGTGGCCTACACGCTCGGCCTGGAGGGCCCGGCGGTGACCGTGGACACGGCGTGCTCGTCGTCTCTGGTGGCCCTGCACTGGGCGGCGCAGGCCCTCCGCTCCGGCGAGTGCGACCTGGCGCTGGTGGGCGGTGTGACGGTGATGTCGACGCCCGGGGCGTTCGTGGAGTTCAGCCGGCAGCGCGGACTCGCTCCGGACGGCCGGTGCAAGGCGTTCGCCGCAGGCGCCGACGGGACCGGCTGGGGCGAGGGCGTCGGAATGCTGGTCGTGGAGCGGCTGTCGGACGCCCGCCGCAACGGTCACCGCGTACTGGCCGTCATGGCCGGTTCCGCGGTGAACCAGGACGGCGCGTCGAACGGTCTGACGGCACCCAACGGCCCCTCCCAACAGCGGGTCATACGCCAGGCACTGGCGAGCGCCGGCCTGACGACCTCGGACGTGGACGCGGTCGAAGCGCACGGCACCGGAACGGCACTCGGCGACCCCATCGAGGCACAGGCACTCCTCGCCACCTACGGCCAGGACCGGGACGCCGACCGGCCGTTGTGGCTGGGCTCGGTGAAGTCGAACATCGGGCACACCCAGGCGGCCGCGGGTGTGGCGGGTGTCATCAAGATGGTGCTGGCACTCCAGCACGGCGTCCTGCCGCGGACCCTGCACGTGGACGCCCCCTCGCCCCATGTGGACTGGTCGGAGGGCAACGTACGGCTGCTCACGGAACCGGTCGCCTGGCCGCTCCACGACGAAGCGGCGGCCCATGTCTGCCGCGCAGGTGTGTCCTCGTTCGGCATCAGCGGCACCAACGCCCATGTGGTCCTGGAACGCGCCCCGGAACCGCCGCCCACCCCCGAGGCCCCCCAGGCCTCACCCGCGCGCCCGTCCGTCACACCGATGGTCCTCTCCGCACGTACCGAGTCCGCCCTCCGCGCACAGGCGGCTCGCCTGCGCGCCGCCTACGAGGCCGACCCCGGACTGGACCTGGCGGACCTGGGTTTCTCCCTCGCCACCACCCGCTCCGCGCGCTTCGACCACCGTGCGGTGGTACTGGCGGACGACCCCGCATCGGCGGCCCACCGCCTGGCCGCGCTCGCCGACGGCCTCAGGACCCCCGGTGTCATACAGGGGTCCCGGGCCGACGGCCGTCTGGCTCTGCTGTTCGCGGGCCAGGGCGCGCAGCGCTTGGGAATGGGAAGGGAGCTGTACGAGACCTTCCCGGTTTTCGCGGATGCGTTTGATGAGGTGTGTGCGCACTTCGACGGTGAGTTGGCCGCGCCACTGCGGAGCGTGGTGTTCGGTGACGAGGCACTTGCAGAGGCTGATTCGGACGCGGCGACGCTGCACCGGACCGGTTTCACTCAGCCGGCGTTGTTCGCGGTGGAGGTGGCGCTGTTCCGGCTCGTCGAGTCGTTCGGCATCCGCCCCGACTACCTCATGGGCCATTCCGTAGGTGAGTTGGTTGCTGCGTATGTGGCGGGGGTGTGGTCGTTGGAGGATGCGTGCCGTGTGGTGGCGGCGCGGGGGCGTTTGATGCAGGCGTTGCCGGCGGGTGGGGCGATGGTGTCGCTTCAGGCGTCGGAGGTTGAGGTGTTGCCGCTGCTGGAGGGCCTGGAGCAGCGGGTGAGTATCGCTGCGGTGAATGGTCCGCAGTCGGTGGTGGTTTCGGGTGACGAGTCGGTTGTTGCCGATATCACGGGACGTTTCGAGTCGGAGGGTCGGAAGGTGAAGCGGCTCCGGGTGAGTCATGCTTTCCACTCCCCGCTGATGGAACCGATGTTGGACGAGTTCCGTGCGGTTCTGGAGAGCGTGGTGTACGCGGAGCCGCGTATCCCGGTGGTCTCGAATGTGACCGGTGAGTTCGCTGCGGCGGAGGAGTTGGTCTCTGCTGACTACTGGGTGCGGCATGTGCGTGAGGCCGTCCGTTTCGCTGACGGTGTGCGGTGGTTGGAGGTGCACGGGGTGACCCGGTTCCTGGAGATCGGGCCGGACGGCACCCAGACCGCCATGGCACAGCTCTGCCTCTCGGCGCCTGACCTCTGTCTGCTTCCCGCGATGCGCAAGGACCGCTCCGAGGCCGAGGCCCTGCTGACCGCCGTATCGCAGGCGTTCGTGTTCGGCATGGATGTGGAGTGGCGTACGTGCTTCCCGGCGGCGCGGCGGGTGGATCTGCCCACGTACGCGTTCCAGCGTGAGCGCTACTGGCCGACGCCTGCACCTGACGCCGACCCGAGTGAGAACTGGCGGTATCGGGTGGAGTGGAAGCCGTTGGCGGCGCGGTCCGCTGGGGTGCCGGATGGTCGTTGGCTTGCGGTGGTGGCTGCGGGGGATGCGTTTGCTGAGGCTGTGGTGGAGGGTCTGGCGGGGTGTGGGCTGGCGGTTGAGCGGGTGGAGTGTGGTGCGGGGGAGTGGGACCGGGGTGTGCTGGCCGCGCGGGTGGGTGCGGTGGCTGGTGGGGAGCCGGTTGCCGGGGTGTTGGTGGTGGGTGTGGTGGATGTGGTGCGGGCTGCGGTGGTGGTGCAGGCGTTGGGGGACGCCGCGGTGGGTGGGCGTGTGTGGGTGGTGACGCGGGGGGCTGTGTCGATTGGTGGGTCGGATGGTGGGCCCGATCCGGTGCTGGCGGCGGTGTGGGGTTTGGGTCGGGTGGCGGCGCTGGAGTATCCGGACCGTTGGGGTGGTCTGGTGGACCTGCCGGAGGCGGTGGACCGTAGGGCTCTTGATCGGCTTGTGGGTGTCTTGGTCGATGGTGGTGAGGATCAGGTGGCGGTGCGGTCGTCCGGGGTGTTCGGGCGTCGGCTGGTACATGCTCCGGCTCCCGCTGGGGACGCGGCTGACGGTTGGAAGCCGCGCGGGATGGTGCTGATCACGGGTGGTACGGGTGCGTTGGGTGCGCGGGTGGCGCGTTGGGCGGCTGAGCGGGGTGCGGAGCATCTCGTCCTGACCAGCCGTCGTGGCCTTGAGGCTCCTGGCGCGGCTGAGCTGCAGGCGGAGCTGTCCGGCCTCGGTGTTCAGGTGACGGTGGCTGCCTGCGACGTCTCGGACCGGAACGCCGTCCAGGAGTTGTTGTCCGGGTGTGCGGTGGATGCCGTGGTTCATGCGGCGGG
>NZ_JBSFJF010000134.1:0-8831 GCF_053597915.1 Streptomyces sp. NPDC001219
GCACCCCGGACAACCGGCCCGCCGACTGGAAGCAGCAGATGAACCGCTGGGACCGCCTCCACCACGTCCGCGTCGCCGTCATCATCGCCGCCTTCGCCCTGCTGGTCGCCGCCCTCATCTGACAGTGATGCCCCACCGGCGCCGCAAAGGCGAAGAACTCCCCGACTGGAAGCAGGAACACAACAAGTCCCACAAGCAGGCCCGCGCCCGCGCCGAGCACGCTTTCGCCCTCATGAGACCTTGGGAGCCGTTTCTCGGTGATCTGGTTGATGGGCATGAGGGCTTCGCTCCTCGTGGCCGCGGGAAGCGAAGAGGGTGAGGGGCGGCGGCACCGGGGCGGGTGCCGCCGCCGCAGGGAACTGGCCTACTCGGCCTGGCTGTTCGTGCGTTTGGGCAGGGAGAACATCACAAACCCCCCAGCCCCTGGGTCTGACCGCTGGACAGGGTCAGCCGACTCAGCTCTGGAGACGTGGCGAAGTCCGACCCCAGCGGCACCCTTCGGGGCCAGGGGGCCGATCTCGCCCGCGCCTTCACGCGGTGGAGCGGTGATCAGTTTGTCGACTCAGCGCGGGCTCAGCCCGGCGAACGGGGCTATCCAGGACGGCTCTCAGCCGTGATCACACCAGCCACACGAAGATCATCCCAGTAGTGCCCCAGACGCGGCGGACGGGCTCAGGCCGTGGCATATCCGTGTGGTCCGGACACGAAGGCCAGGATGTGCGGGACCGCCTCACGCAGGCTGTCGAAGTGGCGGTGTACGCCCTCCACCGCGACCGCGGCGTTCACGCCCCACACCGTCATCCCAGCCCGCAGTCCGGACTGCACTCCGGACGGTGCGTCCTCAATGACCAGGCAGTCTTCCGCCTCGGCACCCAGCCGTGCAGCGGCCCGCAGATACGGAACGGGCGAGGGCTTGCCCTCCTCAACAGTGGCCGCGTCCACGATCACGCCCGGCACCGGCAGGCCCGTTCTCAGGAAACGGCCGCGCACACGGTGCTCGTAGTTCGAGGTCACCAGCGCCCAGGACGCCGTCGGCAGGCTACGCAGCAGCTCTGACGCGCCGTCGAAGGCCGCATAGACGCCGGACCGCACGTCCTCGTCCTCCAACTCGTGCAGCGCGGCCAGGCACTCATGCGGATCGAGGTTCCCCGAGACCGCAGCGAACGTCTCCATCGGCCGCACCCGCAGGGCCACTTGGTACACCTCGTCCGCATCCAGCCCGTATCGCTTCGCCCACGCTCGCCACACCTGGCGCTGGTTGCTCACCGCGTCCATCAACGTGCCGTCGACGTCGAACAGCACATACCTCGAGCGGCCTGACTGCGCAGATTCACTGGTCACACGTTGATCATGCCAGGCACCTGCCAGACCATTACGAGACAGCCCTTACTGATCGTTTCAGAATGCGGTGCGTAGTGGCCTCAAACAGATGTCGGTGCCCCGTTCGGGGCTGAGCGACGCCACCCACATACGGCAACCGTGCCCCCAGCCGCTGCACAACTTGGCCCCGGTTGTCCGGCACGGTGCCCTTCGGAACCGCTTGCGCGGATGCCGGACCAGGGCCGGCTCGAAAGGGTCGACGATGCGGTCAGCTGCCGACTTCGACACCCTGACGATGACCTGTTCAAGCCATGCCTTGATGAGTTCGTCCTGGACAGCGGCGGCCGCGGCTTGTTCCGGAATGTGCCGGGCGGGGTCGGGCCCAGGCCGCTATGCCCGCCGCATCCAGGTGGGTGTACGGGCGAGGCGGCCAGGTCCCGGTGGATGACCGGCGCGTCCCAGGTGCCCCGGAAGGAGCGGGCGACCTGGGACGAGACCGAATCGACGCCGAGCGAGGAGGAGTCGAGGTGCGGGCTGCCGTCAGCGTGCAGGTGCACGAACTCCGCGATCCCGCGCGGCGCCCGGACAAGCCCTGGGGGTGGCCCAGCTGCTGCCGTACACCCTCGGCCGGTTCGGCGTAAAACGGCACTCGGGGAGCTGCTTGGAGGATTCCCATGCAGCCTGTCAGCTCGCCGCCCGGCTCGCGGCCGGCTCGCGGCCGGCAACACCGTGGGCCTGCCTTCCGCCCCGGCCTCAACTGGCCGCCTCCGGCTCTTTCGAGTCAGGCGGTGGTGCGGGCTGCGGCAAGGTCGAGGGCGATGTCGGTGATCATGTCTTCCTGGCCGCCGACCAGCCCGCGGCGACCGACCTCGATGAGGATCGCGCGGGCGTCGATGCCGTAGCGGTGGGCGGCTGTCTCGGCATGACGCAGGAAGCTGGAGTACACGCCCGCGTAGCCGAGGGTGAGTGTCTCGCGGTCCACCCGCACCTCGCGGTCCTGGAGGGGGCGTACGACGTCGTCGGCGGCGTCCATCAGGGGGAACAGGTCGCAGCCGTGCTTCCAGCCCGTCAGCTCGGCGACCGCGACGAACGCCTCCAGGGGGCAGTTGCCCGCTCCAGCGCCCTGGCCGGCGAGCGAGGCGTCGACGCGGGTGACGCCGTTCTCGACGGCGACGACCGAGTTGGCCACGCCCAGCCCGAGGTTGTGGTGAGCGTGGATTCCCAGTTCGGTGGACGGGTCGAGGACGTCGCGGTAGGCGCAGACGCGGTCGCGTATGCCGTCCATGGTGAGGTGGCCGCCCGAGTCGGTGATGTAGACGCAGTTCGCGCCATAGGACTCCATCAACCTGGCCTGCTGGGCCAGTTCGGTGGGGTCGGCCATGTGCGACATCATCAGGAAGCCGGACACGTCCATGCCCAGATCGCGGGCGGCGGCGATGTGCTGGGCGGAGATGTCGGCCTCGGTGCAGTGGGTGGCGACGCGCACCGAGCGGATGCCGAGGGCGTGCGCTCGGCGCAGGTCGTGCAGGGTGCCGATGCCGGGCAGGAGCAAGGTGGTGGGCACGGCGTGGGTCACGGCGTCGCAGACGGCCTCGATCCACTCCCAGTCCGTGTGGGCGCCGACGCCGTAGGTGATGCTGGAGCCGGACAGGCCGTCGCCGTGGGCGATCTCGATCGCGGCGACTCCGGCGGCGTCGAGTGCGGCGGCGATGGTGCGGGCCTGTTCGACGGTGTAGCGGTGGCGGACGGCGTGCATGCCGTCCCTGAGGGTCACGTCCTGGATGTACAGGGTGTTCGGCTGGGGCGCGGTCATGGGGAGACCACCTTCGTGGTGCGGTGGGCGGCCATGCGCTCGGCGGTGCGCAGGGCGGCCGAGGTCATGATGTCGAGGTTTCCGGCGTAGGCGGGCAGATAGTGGGCGGCGCCCTCCACTTCGAGGAACACCGACACCTTGGCGGCCTGGCCGGAACGGGAGTCGGCCGGGAGAAGGGAGCGCAGTGGGCTGTCGGTGGCGACGCGTTCGAACTGCACCTTCTGCTTGAGGCGATAGCCGGGGACGTATGTCTGGACGCGCGCGGCCATCTCCTCCACGGAGGCGGTCACGGCGGCGTCGTCACAGTCGCCGACGAGGCAGTGCACGGTGTCCCGCATGATGAGAGGCGGTTCGGCGGAGTTGATGACCATGAGGGCTTTGCCGCGTGCCGCGCCGCCCACCTGCTCGAGGGCCGACGAGGTGGTCTCGACGAATTCGTCGATGTTGGCGCGCGTGCCGGGGCCCGCCGAGCGGGAGGAGAGGGAGGCGACGATCTCCGCGTAGTGGACCGGGGTCACGGCGGCGACGGCGGCCACTACGGGGATGGTGGCCTGCCCACCGCAGGTGACCATGTTGACGTTGGGCGCGTTCAGATGGGCGTCGCCGTTGACCGGCGGTACCACGTACGGGCCGAGGGCGGCGGGGGTGAGGTCGACGACTGTGCGGCCCAGTGTGCGCAGTACCTCGTCGTGGCGCTGGTGCGCCCCGGCGGAGGTGGCGTCGAAGACAAGGGACACGTCCGCGAACTCGTCCAGCTCGACCAGGCCGTCCACGCCCTTGTGGGTGGTCGCGACCTTCAGCCGTCGGGCGCGGGCCAGGCCGTCGGAGCCGGGGTCGATGCCGGCCATGGCGGCGATCTCCAGGGAGTCGGAGAGCCGCAGAGATTTGATCATGAGGTCGGTGCCGATGTTGCCCGAGCCGATGACGGCGACCTTCGTGGTCATACTCCGGTCCCTTCCGTGGCGGCGAACACGGTGCTGACCGTGCCGAGTCCTTCGATGTGGGCGGTGAACTCGTCGCCTTCGGCGGCGACGGCCATCGGGCCGAGTGCTCCGGTCAGGATGATGTCGCCGGCCCGGAGCGGCTCGCCCAGGCCGGCGAGGGTGGCGGCGAGCCAGAGGGCGGCGGTGAGCGGGCTGCCCAGGCAGTCGGTGCCGGTGCCCCGCGAGACGGTCTCGCCGTTCCTGGTCAGGGTCATCCGTATGTCGCGCAGATCGACCCGGTCCAGCGGTACGGGGGTGCCTCCGAGGACGAACAGGCCGCAGGAGGCGTTGTCGGCGACCGTGTCGACGATGCTGATGTCCCAGTCGGCGATCCGGCTGTCGACGATCTCCAGCGCGGGCAGGGCGAACGCCGTGGCACGCAGCAGGTCGGCGACGGTCGGGTCCCGGTGCGGCAGATCCGCGCCGAGCACCAGGGCGACCTCCGCCTCGATCTTCGGCTGCAACAGCCGGCCGGGGGCGATCTGCTGCCCCTCGGGCACCGCCATGTCGGCGAACAGGGCGCCGAAGTCAGGCTGTTCGACGCCGAGTTGGCGTTGCACGGCGGACGAGGTCAGGCCGATCTTCCGGCCTGCCAGGCGCCGGCCGGCGGCGATGCCCCGCTCGACGTTCAGGCGCTGCACCGCGTAGGCGGCCTCGACGTCCGCCTCGGGCAGCAGATGACGCACCGGGTGGCAGGGGACGCCGGCGCGGGCGGCTTCGTCCAGGACGGCCGCCACCTCGGCCACGGCACCGGCGGACTCGTGGGCGTTCACGCTTCGCTCCTGTCGGGAGTGGTGGGAACAGGCTGTGGGATGGACATACGGGTTACCTCTGTAAGGGAGCGGAGCTGGTGAGGGGTTCGGTACGGGCGTGCCGGCCGGCGCTGTGACGCATGCCGGGTATAGACGCGCATCGTGAGCAACGGATCGGGCGATGGACTCGTCAGTCGCCGGGAATGCCTGCGCCACTCAGTGACGGAACCGTGCTCTCCGGGCGGCCCAGGGAGCGGGCCCCGGCCTGGAACTGGGCGAGTTTGCCGAGGATGGTCTGGCCGACGGGGAGGTGGCCCCAGATGCTGATGCCCTGGTGCGTGGTGGGCTCCCAGGTGGTCTCGTCGACGACGACGGGGTTCCAGCCGACCTCCCACTCGAAGCCCGATGGGGTGCGGGCGTAGTAGGAGAGTTCCTTGTCGTTGGTGTGCTGGCCGACGGACAGGGCCATGTCGAAGCCGAGTTCGTGCACGCGCTGGTAGCTCTGGGCCACGTCGTCGAGGGTGGCGGCCTGGATGTTGAGGTGCTGCACGCGGGTGCGGATCGGGTCGATCGGCAGGCCGCCGCGGGTGGCAGCGATAGCGATGGAGTGGTGGCGTTCGTTGACGCGCAGGAAGCGGATCTTGAGTTTGACGCCGCTGATGGTCTCGTCGATGTAGTCGGTCAGACGGGCGTCGAAGAGCGTGTTGAAGTAACGCCGGGTCTCCGCGGGCTTGGTGGAGGTCAGCGCGATGTGGCCCATGCCACCGTCGCCGGTGACGAAGCCTGAGGCGAGCATGCACAGGGGCTCGGCCGACTTCGCCGGGGTGGTGTAGATCTCCTGTGTGATGCCCTTGGGGCCGGGGAAGCGCAGCAGGCGCTCGACGCCGCGCAGGGCGGCTTCCTCGTCGGTGCCGACGGCGTGGGGGACGCCGTGGGCGCGGATGCGGGCCTCGATGCGTTCGAAGGCGGCGTGGTCGTCGACGTGCCAGCCGGTCGCGACGACGTCCTCGGCGGGTCCGCGCCGGATGAGGAAGCGGCATTCCTGGTCGTCGAGGCGGAAGCGCATCAGGTGGCGGGAGAGGGCGTCGTGGTGCATGCCGATGGCGTCGGTGCCGAAGCGGCGCCAGTCGGCGAAGCGGTTGCTCTCGATGACGGTGTATCCCAAGTGGACGGCACCGAAGACGGACGAGGCGTCATGTGTGGTCATCGGCGGCCGGCCAGGAAGTCGGCGCACAGGCGGTTGAACAGGTCGGTGCGCTCAAACTGCACCCAGTGCCCGGTGTTGGCGACGAGGTACAGGTCGCAGTTGGGCATACGGTCGGCCAGCATCCGGCCACCGGACGGCCGGTTGACCTTGTCCTCCGCGCCCCACAGGACGAGGGTGGGCACGGGCAGCCGGCTCAGACGCGGGTCGCGGGTGAAGTCCATCTTCCACAGGGTGCGCAGCCCGGCGGGGCGCTGCAGCGGCGGAGAGGCGATCACCTCGGGGTCGATGCTGGCCTGGTAGCGCTCCTCGATGGCGGAGTCCGGGACCTCGGCGGCGTTGAAGACGAGGTAGTTGCGGATGAACGTCTCCAGCTTCAGCCGCGAGGGTCCGTCGCCGGTGTAGTAGCCCAGCAGGTTGTTGAGCCCGGGAGTGGGCAGGGCACGGGTGTTACCGACCCCGCCGGGGCCCATCAGCACCATGCGGTCGACCCGGTCAGGGGTGTCCAGGGCCAGCCGGAGGGCGCAGGCGCCACCGTAGGAATTGCCGACCAGATGGGCCTTGTCCAGGCCGAGTGCGTCCATCAGACCGCGGATGCCGTCGGCCAGGTAGCCGAAGGGGTCGCTGCCGTCGACGCCCTTGGTGCTGCGCCCGTAGCCGGGAAGGTCGGGCACGATGACCCGGTACTCCTTGGCCAACTCGGCGATGTTGCGGGCGTAGTTGGATACGCCGGAAGCGCCCGGGCCGCCGCCGTGCAGCAGCAGCACGGGCGGGCCGTCACCCGCCTCCGCGGCGAAGATCTTCTTTCCGCCGATGTCGTACGTCGTCTCCTGCATCGTCGGCAGGCCGGTCTGCGGGGTCATGATGTCGGTCCTCACGTGGCGGTGTCGCGGTCGGGCGGGCGTGGCGGCTGGAGCCAAGCCCGCTGGGACGGCGGGTGTCGGGTGTACAGAAACGGCTGCGTAGCCGTAGGCGTGGGGCACAGGGCGCAGGGCGCAGGCGGCCGCACGGCGGGTGGTCATCCGGGGCAGCGGGACGCTGTCCCCGACCATCCGCGGCTGGGGAATCCAGCGGTCGGACGCCATTGAGGCGGACCGGGCGCGAGGCGAGACCTCGGCATCGCGCTCCAGGACGACGATCCTGGGGTGTCCTGCGTGACCTGCACGTATGCGGGGAACGAGATCGTCTATGGACCACTAGAGGGCGTATGGGCCGAACCGGCCCCATGCCACGACGGCCGCGAGCGCGAGCAGTACCAGATTCACGGCGATCATCTGCGCCTCACTACGACGGGCATGCACGACCATGGCGCCGAGCATGACCAGCGCCAGGCCGAGGGCGGCCAAGGGCGCCAGCACCGGGGCGATGCCGAGCGCGGGCGGCAGAACCAGGCCGAGCGCGGCCAGCACCTCGACGCCTCCGATCAGCTTCACCGTCCCCGCGCTCACACCCTCGGTCCAGCCCATACCCGAGGCCGCCAGCTTCTGCTTCGGCTGGGACAGCTTCATCGCCCCGGCCGCCGAAAACGCCACAGCGAGCACACCCGCGAGGGTCCACAGCAGAACACTCATCATGATCAACACCTTTCGATGACTTAATTCATTAAGTGAAGGCTAGAGCCCATTCACTTCAAGATGCAAGTCATCCGCCAAGTTGATCACTTCATGCGTGAAGCTATACTCGCGAGCATGGAGACCCCGCAGGAACCCCGCTGGCTGGACAATGAGGAAGATCAGGCATGGATTGCGCTCAGCAGCATGCTGATGCGGCTCCCCGCCGCACTGGACACGCAGCTACAGCGCGACGCCGGCCTGAGTCACTTCGAGTACCAGGTGATGGCCGGGCTTTCCATGGTCCCCGAGCGCACCCTGCGGATGAGCGAGCTGGCCGCGTTCGTAGAGGGTTCCCTTCCCCGGCTGTCCCAGGTCGTCGGGCGGCTGGAGAAGCGCGGCTGGGTAGGCCGTAAACCCGATCCCGCCGACGGCCGCTACACCGTGGCCACCCTCACCGACGACGGTTTCGACAAGGTGGTCGCCACCGCCCCCGGACACGTGGAGGCCGTGCGCAGCTGTGTCTTCGACGCACTCACCAAGGCGCAGGTCCGCCAGCTGACCACGATCGGCCGCCGCATCGTCGGCGCCGTCGACCCCCATCACCCGCTCGTCACCGGAACACTGGACCGGCTACGCCCCGAGAAGTAGCCACTCGGGCCATGAGCGTCGGACCGTCGGGGCGAGCCGCCGCCGAGGCATCGGGCGAGTTCGTCAGAGCGACGCGCCCGCTCAGGACAGGGTCCTGCCGGCAACGACGACCGCGGCACTCCACGCATACAGGGCGAACGGCCTGGACTGACTTGCCGCCAGTCAACAACGGCCCACGACGCCGCTCCGCAGGAACACTGCGGGACAACCCTTAGGCGTGAGCGAGGCCCGCTGCCATGGATACGGAAGGAGCGGCGGGTGGGCGGGTTGTGGTGCAGCCAACGCCCTGGGAGCTGCGCCCCGGGCTCCGGTCAATGCGTCAGTTGATCCGGCTGAGCAACGGAGCTGCCGGGCCCTGACACGACGGCGTGGAAGGCCTCGGCCTCGGGGGCTAAGCCCTACGCCCCATGCGGGGCCAGGGGCTGCTGGCTAGGGTCGACGCCCATGCAGACCACGGGAACCGCTAGGGCCTGTCTCTTTGACTTCACGTTGATCGGGCCAGGTGCGAGGGTGGTGGCCATGCCGCGACTTGGTCACCGCCTCCGGTCCTTCAGATTC
>NZ_JBSFJF010000135.1:0-8144 GCF_053597915.1 Streptomyces sp. NPDC001219
GGCTGTTCCTATCTCCCCCCGCGGCCCCGCCGGGGGGTGCGGGGCCCGGGGTTTTGCCCCCCACATCTCCGGGGCGCCCCGGCCGTGCTCCGGCCGGGGCGCCCTTCTGTGTGCCGGTCATCAGGCCGGGCACCGGACGGCCGGGGCGGGGCCGATGTCGAGGGCGGCGCAGCGCCAGCGGGAGTCGGCGCCCAGCTCCAGCCGGAAGGCCAGGGCCCGCAGCCGTTCCCCCGCCGTGATCCGGGCGAAGGCCTCGATGACACCGCGGCGGGGGCGGCACAGCCCGCAGTCGCGCACGATGGGGGCCGGGCCGCTGCGGCCCGGCCCCGGGACCGGCCGCAGCGGTGCCTGCGGCGCGAGCTCCGCCAGCCGGTCGTAGGCGGCGGGCAGCGCATGTCCCAGCAGGGCGTGCACGGGGCGCTGTCCGCTGAGCGCGAGTACCAGCTGCTGGGCGAACCAGTGATGCGGGCGGCTCTCCTGGGCCCGTCGTCGCGCGCCGGCGGTGGGCAGCGCGGTGCCGGCCGCGGTGACGGGGGTGGCGGGGGCGCCGGTGCGGGCCCGGCGGCTCTCGGCGGCGGCCGTCGCGGCGGGGCGGGCCGGGCGCGGCGCGGTCCGGGCGGGACCGCGTCCGGCGGAACCGGGGCCGCGGCCGCCGGAGCCGCTCCGGCCGGATGATCCGGGGCCGCTGCCGGCCGGGCCGAGGGGACGGCGGTCGGCGGGGGACCGCCGCGGTCGGGGAACGCCAGGGAGCGTGCCCGGGGCGGTGGCGGGGCGGGTGCGCGGGCCGCCGCCGGCCGTGGCGTCCTCCGGTGCGGTGGACGGGGCGGGCCGTGCGGTGCGTCCCCGGTCGGCGGTGGCGGTGGGTGTGAGGGGCGCCGTGGTGATGGGCGCCGTGGTGGTGGGTGCCGTGCTGTGGTCGGTGCCGGTCATGCCGGTGATCGCCCCCGTGGTGCCGGGCCCGTGAATTACTGGGCGGTAGCTTTTTGTGGTGGGGATCTTCTATCGACGGGACCGCGACGGCAGCAAGGCGCGAACGGGCCCGAAGCGGGGGTGCGCAGAGTTCACCCGTCCGTGGCGCGGGCCCGGGATGAGGCCGTGGGAGCGGGGCGGGGGAGCGGTCCCGGGCGGACGCCACGGGGGACAAGGGGGCACCACGATGGGGGACGCACGCCCGTATGCTGGCGGGACCATCCTCGGAGTCGAGCGAATCGAGCGGAAGCGGCTGCCATGCGCGTCTATGTCCCCCTGACCCTTTCCGGTCTCGCAGAGGCGCACAAGAACGGCGAGCTGGGCCCCGGCCCCCTCGACGCCTACGCCGTCACACCCGCGCTGCGCGAGTGGTACGTCTCGGACGACATCGAGGAGCTGGAGTACGCGGCGCTCGGCCGCGCCGCCCAGTCCTCGCTGCGGATGCTCGCCGGCCACCCGGAGACCGCGCGGCGCCGCGTGGTGGTGGCCGTGGACGTGCCCGACGGTGCCGCGGTGGCTGACCCCGACCGGGGGCTCGACCCGTCGGCGCTGGGCGAGGTGCGGGTCGCCGGTCCGGTGCCGCTGTCCAAGGCGGCCGCGGTGCATGTGGACGCCGCGGACGCGGAGGCGGACGTCGCGGCGGCTGCGGCGGCGCTCGGCGCGGCGGACCAGGGCGACGACGACGCGCAGTTCACGGTGGACGGTGCGGAGGATCACGACCTGATGTGGTTCGGGGTGCAGGAGATCCCGGAGCTGATCGGCTGAACGCCCACGCCCGCCGATTGCGCGGCGTGGCCGGTGGCCGACGGCGTTGTCAGTGGGTGCGGGTACGTTTTCTTCATGGGGAAGCGCACGGGCACCGAGCCGGGGGACCGCATGGGAAAGCACGCGACGCACATCGTCTGGGACTGGAACGGCACCCTGTTCCACGACATCGACGCCGTCATCGGCGCGACGAACTCCGCCTTCGCGGAGATCGGGATGGCGCCGATCACCCTGGAGGCGTACCGGGAGCTGTACTGCGTCCCCGTGCCGCGGTTCTACGAGCGGCTGATGGGGCGGCTGCCGACCGAGTCCGAGTGGCTGGTGATGGACGAGGCGTTCCACCGCCACTACAGCACCCACCGTCTGGGCTGTGAACTCGCCGAGGGCGTGCACGCACTGCTGGAGGACTGGCAGTCGGCCGGGCGCAGCCAGTCGATCCTCAGCATGTACGGGCACGACGAGCTGATACCGATCGTCCGCGACTTCGGGATCGAGTCGCGGTTCGTGCGGGTGGACGGCAGGACCGGGCCGTCCGGCGGCACCAAGAGCGCGCACATGGTGCGGCACCTGGCGGCGATGGACGGCGTGGACCCGGGGCGTACGGTCGTGATCGGTGACGCCGTCGACGACGCGCTGGCGGCGCGCGACGCGGGCGCGTACGCGGTGCTCTACACGGGCGGCTCGCACAGCCGCCAGAGCCTGGAGACCGCCGGGGTGCCCGTGGTGGACACGCTCGCCGAGGCGGTCGGGCTCGCCGGAGAGATCGCCCTCTAGGCGCTCGTGCCCCGGGGCGCTGCCTGCCTCCTGGGCGCCGCTCCGCCACCTGCCGCCGCCCTGCCGGTCCGCCGGGCGTCCGGGCGCTGTGACGGCACGCACACCCCGTAGCGGCGCCGCGTTGTCCAGAAGGTCTAAGTTCGGGCCGAGGATTTGTTCCCCCAAGGCCCATGACGGCACCCACGTGGGGAGCGATAGCCTTGCACCGTGATCAGCGCGATAACCCGCGGGGGCATCGAGGCCCCTGCCGTGCGCCCGGGACACCACCGTGACCGGGCGGCCGCTGATCCTTGCGGCCACCACCCCATGTCGACTTTGTCAAAGATTGTCGATAACGGCACGGCCTTCTCTTCACGCGGCATAGCGTCGACAGCGACAGGACACCCCACGTCGCGGCGTTGTGCGGCTTCCATCACGTTCTTCCACGACGTCACGCAACGGCGCGCGACAGGAGCCAGAGGACATGCAGACCAAGCTGGACGAAGCCAAGACCGAGCTGCTCGCGAGGGCCGCCCGGGTCGTTGAAAGCAGCCCGGCCGGGGGCAAGCACCCGGTACGCGGCCTCGACCCGGACGCCCTGTCGGGATACCTCCAGCGCTACTACCTGCACACCGCCCCCGAGGACCTCACCGACCGTGACCCGGTCGATGTCGTCGGCGCCGCGCTCTCGCACTACCGCCTCGCGGAGATGCGCCCCCAGGGCACCGCGAACGTCCGGGTGCACACCCCGACCGTCGAGGAGAATGGCTGGACCTGCAGCCACTCCGTCGTCGAGGTCGTCACCGACGACATGCCGTTCCTGGTCGACTCGGTCACCAACGAGCTCTCCCGGCAGGGGCGCGGCATCCATGTCGTGATCCACCCGCAGGTGATCGTCCGCCGTGATGTCACCGGCAAGCTCATCGAGGTCTTCGACTCCAACTGCGACGCCCACGGCCGGACCGGCAAGGGCAAGGGCACCGAGCTGCCGCACGACGCGGTGACCGAGTCCTGGATTCACGTCGAGATGGACCGCGAGACCGACCGCGAGGACCTCCAGCAGATCACCGCCGACCTGCGCCGGGTGCTGTCCGACGTCCGCGAGGCCGTCGAGGACTGGGAGAAGATGCGCGCCGCCGCCGGCCGCATCGCCGACGAGCTGCCCTCCGAGCCGGTCGCCGACGACCTCGGCGACCAGGAGATCGAGGAGGCCCAGGAGCTGCTGCGGTGGCTGTCCGCCGACCACTTCACCTTCCTCGGCTACCGCGAGTACGAGCTGACCACCGCGCCCGGTGACGGCGGCGCCGACGAGGACGTGCTGACCGCCGTGCCCGGCACCGGCCTGGGCATACTGCGCGCCGACCCGACGCACCGCGAGACCGCCGACGGCCACCCCGTCTCGCCGTCCTTCAACCGGCTGCCCGCAGACGCCCGCGCCAAGGCCCGTGAGCACAAGCTGCTCATCCTGACCAAGGCCAACAGCCGCGCCACCGTCCACCGCCCCTCCTACCTCGACTACGTCGGCGTCAAGAAGTTCGACGCCAAGGGCAACGTCGTCGGGGAGCGGCGCTTCCTGGGCCTGTTCTCCTCGGCCGCGTACACCGAGTCCGTGCGCCGGGTCCCGGTCATCCGCCGCAAGGTCGCCGAGGTCCTGGAGGGCGCGGGCTTCACCCCCGACAGCCACGACGGCCGCGACCTGCTGCAGATCCTGGAGACCTACCCGCGCGACGAGCTGTTCCAGACGCCGGTCGACGAGCTGCGGTCCATCGCCACCAGCGTCCTCTACCTGCAGGAGCGCCGCCGGCTGCGGCTCTACCTCCGCCAGGACGAGTACGGCCGCTACTACTCCGCGCTGGTCTACCTCCCGCGGGACCGCTACACCACCGGGGTGCGGCTGCGCCTGATCGACATCCTCAAGGAGGAACTCGGCGGCACCAGCGTCGACTTCACCGCCTGGAACACCGAGTCGATCCTCTCCCGGCTGCACTTCGTCATCCGGGTCGAGCCCGGAGCCAGCCTGCCGGAGCTCACCGACGCCGACGCGGACCGCCTCGAAAGCCGCCTGGTGGAAGCCGCCCGCTCCTGGGCCGACGGCTTCTCCGAGGCGCTGAACGCCGAGGTCGGCGAGGAGCGCGCCGCCGAGCTGCTGCGCCGCTACGGCCACGCCTTCCCCGAGGGCTACAAGGCCGACAACAGCCCGCGCAGCGCCGTCGCCGACGTCCAGCACCTGGAGAAGCTCACCGGCGAACCGGGCCGCGACTTCTCGGTCAGCCTCTACGAGCCGGTCGACGCCGGCCCCGGAGAGCGCCGCTTCAAGATCTACCGCCGGGGCGAGCCGGTCTCGCTGTCCCGGGTGCTGCCCGGCCTGAACCGCCTGGGCGTCGAGGTCGTCGACGAGCGCCCGCACGAGCTGCGCTGCGCCGACGCCACCATCGCCTGGGTCTACGACTTCGGGCTGCGGATGCCCGAGCACATCAAGGGCGACGACGCCCGCGAGCGCTTCCAGGACGCGTTCACCGCGGTGTGGACCGGCGCCGCCGAGAGCGACGGCTTCAACACGCTGGTGCTGCGGGCCGGCCTCAACTGGCGCCAGGCGATGGTGCTGCGGGCCTACGCCAAGTACCTGCGGCAGGCCGGCTCGACCTTCAGCCAGACGTACATGGAGGACACCCTCTCCAACAACGTCCACACCACCCGGCTGCTGGTCTCCCTCTTCGAGGCGCGGATGTCGCCCGACCGGCAGCGGGCCGGCACGGAGCTGACCGACGGACTGCTGGAGGAGCTGGACGGCGCGCTCGACCAGGTCGCCTCCCTGGACGAGGACCGCATCCTGCGGTCCTTCCTCACCGTCATCAAGGCGACGCTGCGCACCAACCACTACCAGAAGAACAGCCAGGGCAGCCCGCACAGCTACCTGTCCATGAAGCTGGACCCGCAGGCCATCCCCGACCTGCCGGCGCCCCGCCCGGCGTACGAGATCTGGGTGTACTCCCCGAAGGTCGAGGGCGTCCACCTGCGGTTCGGCAAGGTCGCCCGCGGTGGTCTGCGCTGGTCGGACCGCCGGGAGGACTTCCGTACGGAGATCCTCGGCCTGGTCAAGGCGCAGATGGTCAAGAACACCGTCATCGTGCCGGTCGGCGCCAAGGGCGGCTTCGTCGGCAAGCAGCTGCCGGACCCGTCGCAGGACCGCGACGCCTGGCTGGCCGAGGGCATCGCCTGCTACCGCACCTTCATCTCCGGACTGCTGGACATCACCGACAACCTGGTCGGCGGCGAGGTCGAGCACCCCAAGGACGTGGTGCGCCACGACGAGGACGACACCTACCTCGTCGTCGCCGCCGACAAGGGCACCGCGACCTTCTCCGACATCGCCAACGAGGTCGCCGAGTCCTACGGCTTCTGGCTGGGCGACGCCTTCGCCTCCGGAGGCAGCGCCGGCTACGACCACAAGGGCATGGGCATCACCGCCCGCGGCGCCTGGGAGTCGGTCAAGCGGCACTTCCGCGAGCTGGGCGTGGACACCCAGTCCGAGGACTTCACCGTCGTCGGCGTCGGCGACATGTCCGGTGACGTCTTCGGCAACGGCATGCTGCTCAGCGAGCACATCCGGCTGGTCGCCGCCTTCGACCACCGGCACATCTTCCTCGACCCGAACCCGGACGCGGCGACCTCGTACGCCGAGCGCCGCCGGCTCTTCGAGCTGCCCCGTTCGTCCTGGGCGGACTACAACACCGAGCTGCTCTCGCAGGGCGGCGGCATCCACCCGCGCTCGGCCAAGTCCATCCAGATCAACGCGCAGGTCCGGGCCGCCCTCGGCATCGAGCCCGGGATCAAGAAGATGACGCCCGCCGACCTGATGCAGGCCATCCTCAAGGCCCCGGTCGACCTGCTGTGGAACGGCGGCATCGGCACCTACGTGAAGTCCTCGGCGGAGTCCAACGCCGATGTGGGCGACAAGTCCAACGACGCCATCCGGGTCAACGGCGAGGACCTGCGGGTCAAGGCCGTCGGCGAGGGCGGCAACCTGGGCCTGACCCAGCTGGGCCGGATCGAGTTCGCCATGGCCGGCGGGAAGATCAACAACGACGCGATCGACAACAGCGCCGGTGTGGACACCTCCGACCACGAGGTGAACATCAAGATCCTGCTCAACGCCGTCGTCGCGGACGGCGACATGACGGTCAAGCAGCGCAACAAGCTGCTGGCCGAGATGACCGACGAGGTCGGCGCGCTGGTACTGCGCAACAACTACGCGCAGAACACCGCGCTGGCCCTGGCCCTCGCCCAGTCCTCCAGCATGCTCCACGCCCAGCAGCGCTTCATGCGCCGCCTGGTGCGCGACGGCGACCTCGACCGGGCGCTGGAGTTCCTGCCCACCGACCGGCAGATCCGTGAGCGGCTCAACGCCGGGCGCGGCCTGACCCAGCCCGAGACCGCGGTCCTCCTGGCGTACACCAAGATCACGGTCTCCGAGTCGCTGATCCAGACCACGCTGCCGGACGACGCCTATCTGCAGCGGCTGCTGCACGCCTACTTCCCCTCGGCGCTGCACGACCGGTTCCCCGAGCAGGTCGACGGACACGCGCTGCGCCGCGAGATCGTCACGACGGTGCTGGTCAACGACACCGTCAACACCGGCGGTACGAGCTTCCTGCACCGCATGCGGGAGGAGACCGGCGCCTCCCTGGAAGAGGTCGTGCGGGCGCACACCGCGGCCCGCGCCATCTTCCGGCTCAACCAGGTCTGGGACGACGTCGAGGCGCTCGACAATGTCGTCGCGGCCGACGTCCAGACCCGCATCCGGCTGCACTCGCGCCGGCTCGTCGAGCGCGGCACCCGCTGGCTGCTCAACAACCGCCCGCAGCCGCTGGAGCTGTCGGAGACCATCGGCTTCTTCGCCGACCGGGTCGCCCAGGTGTGGTCGGAGCTGCCGAAGCTGCTCCAGGGCGGCGACCTGGAATGGTTCCAGGCGATCCTGGAGGAGCTGACCGACGCGGGCGTGCCCGAGCAGCTCGCCGTCCAGGTGTCCGGCTTCTCCTCGGTCTTCCCGGCGCTGGACATCGTCGCCGTCGCTGACCGGCTGGACAAGGAGCCGCTGGACGTCGCCGAGGTCTACTACGACCTGGGCGACCGGCTGCGGATCAACCAGCTCCTCGACCGCATCCTGGAGCTGCCGCGCAACGACCGCTGGCAGTCGATGGCCCGCGCCTCGATCCGTGAGGACCTCTTCGCGGCCCATGCGGCGCTGACCTCGGACGTGCTGTCGGTGGGCAACGGCTCCTCCACGCCCGAGCAGCGGTTCAAGGCCTGGGAACAGGCCAACGCCGCCATCCTCAGCCGCGCCCGCGCGACGCTGGAGGAGATCCACGGGTCGGAAGGCTTCGACCTGGCGAACCTGTCCGTGGCCATGCGGACCATGCGTACGCTGCTGCGCACGCACAACTGACGGAGCCGGGCCGCGCGGCCCGGGTTCCGGTAACGGCCGAGGGGCGCACCCGTCGCGGGTGCGCCCCTCGGGCCGTGTGCGGGGAGGCGTCAGCGGTGCTTCTCGTACGCCTTGACGACCTCGTCCGTCGGACCGTCCATCAGCAGCTCGCCGTGCTCCAGCCACAGCACGCGGTCGCAGGTGTCGCGGATGGACTTGTTGTTGTGGCTGA
>NZ_JBSFJF010000136.1:0-7909 GCF_053597915.1 Streptomyces sp. NPDC001219
ATGCCGAAATCGTTCCCGGTGAGGGGCCGTGCAGTAGTGGTGTGCCGCGAAGCGGCGGGATGGCTGCCCGGGGCCGTCGGCTCCGTGGCAACTCGAAGAACTTACACGATCCTATGGTTGTGACACGAATCGGGGGGCACTTCGGCGGTGGTTCGCGCTGCCTCGGGCCGTTGGATCACGGACCGAGGTCCGCCGAGCGCCGCCGCTGCTGCGGCGGCCGACAGTGCCTCAACGAGTTCGGCGGCCTCGGCAGCCCCTGCGGGCCCCACCAGAAGAGCTGTGGCAGGCACACGAAGGCACCGCCTGAGACGCCGTCAAGAGCCGTTCCCCAGCAGGTCAGACGCCCTTGGCTGCCTTCTCCAGCACCACGACGCACTCCACATGGTGCGTCATCGGGAACAAGTCCAGCACCCGCATCCGCCGCGGCGCGTACCCCGACTCTGCGAAGTACTTGAGGTCGCGGGCCAGGGCCGCCGGGTCGCAGGCCACGTAGGCGATGCGGCGGGGGGTGAGGGTGGCGAGGTGGTGGACGGTGGACTTGCCGGCGCCGGCTCGGGGTGGGTCGAGGACGATGAGGTCGACGTCGGTGATGCCGGTGCGGGGGAGGATCTGGTCGACCTTGCCGTGTTCGATGCGGACGCGGTCGAGGTCCTGGAGGTTGTGGCGGGCGTCCTCGACGGCGCGCTTGCCGGACTCGATGCCGAGGACCGCGCCCTTGTCGCCGACGCGCTCGGCGAGGGCGCCGGCGAAGAGGCCGACGCCGCAGTAGAGGTCGAGGGCCATGTCGCCCTTCTTGGGCATCAGGCCCTGCATGACGGCCTCGACCAGGAGGTCGGCGGCCTTCGGGTGGACCTGCCAGAAGCCGCCGTCGCCGACCCGCCAGGTGCGGTCGGCGGCGCGTTCGCGGACGAAGGGGCGGCCGTGGACGCGGTGGACGGCGCCGTCCTTCTCGCCCACCCGCATGACCGAGACCGGCTTGTCGAGTTCGACGAGGGGGAGGCGGCCGCCGGGGCGCGGGGTGAGGATGACCTGACGGTCGTGGGAGCCGGTGGCGGCGATGGCCTCGACGGTGGACATCTGGGGCCAGGTGCGCTTCTCGATGCCGAGTTCCGTGACGCCGGGGGCGGCGATCATGCAGTGGTCGACCGGCTCGATGTCGTGGGAGCGGTGCTTGCGCAGGCCCGCGCGGCCCTCGTCGTCCACCGCGTACTGGACGCGGGTGCGCCAGGCCGGTACCTCGCCCTTGGCGACCTTGTCGCCGGGGGCGGGCTCGACGGTGCCGTCCCAGCCGGCCGCCTCGGGAGTCAGCCCGGCCAGCCGCATCAGCTGCTCGGCCACCACCTCGCCCTTGAGGCGGCGCTGGGCGCCGGGCTTGGCGTGCTGCCAGTCGCAGCCGCCGCAGCGGCCGGGGCCGGAGAAGGGGCAGGGGGCCTCGACCCGGTCCTTGGACGGCTCCAGGATCGAGACGGCGTCGGCGCGCAGGAAGCGGGCGCCCTCCTCGCCGTCGGTGACGCGGGCGAGGACCCGCTCGCCGGGGAGCGCGTGCCGTACGAAGAGGACCTGGCCCTCGGCGGTGCGGGCGATGCAGTGACCGCCGTGCGCGACCGGGCCGACCTCGACCTCGTACTCCTCGCCGACCAGCGATTTCTTGGGTTCTGCCTGCATGGCGGGAGGGCTCCTGGGGTGGGGTGGTGCCGGGGCGGTACGGCGGGACGCCGACCGTCAAGTCTACGTCCCGCCGTGTGGTGCCCGGGCCCGTCCACCGTCGGGGCCGTGTGCCGTGCGGACCGCTCCAGGCCCTGGGGCCGGGCGGTGGTGGCCGCTACTTCTTGGTGGCGGCCTTTTCCTTCTTCGGCTGGGCGACCGGGCCCCGGCGGACGGCACCCGGAGCGTTCCATTCGGCGCGCTTGCGGGCGCGCTGCTTGGCGGCCTCGGAGGAGTCCAGCTGCCAGGGCACGGAGGTGACCATGACGCCGGGGGTGAAGAGGAGGCGGCCCTTGAGGCGCAGCGCGGACTGGTTGTGGAGGAGGTGCTCGTACCAGTGGCCGACGACGTACTCCGGGATGTAGACGGAGACGGCGTCGCGCGGGCTCTGCCGGCGCAGCGACTTCACATAGTCGATGATCGGCCGGGTGATCTCGCGGTACGGGGAGGCCAGGACCTTCAGGGGCACCTCGATGCCGCGGCGTTCCCACTCCTCCCGCAGGGCCTTGGTGTCGGCCTGGTCCACGTCCACACTGACCGCTTCGAGGCTGTCGGAGCGCATCAGCTTGGCGTAGTTGAGGGCGCGCAGGGTGGGCTTGTGCACCTTGGAGACCAGGACGAGGGAGTGCACCCGGGAGGGGCGGACCACGTCGTCGTCGGGGGTGTCCTCGGCGGCGATCTCGTCGGCGACCCGGTCGTAGTGGCGGCGGATCGCGGACATCGTCACGAAGAAGATGACCATGCCGAGCAGCGCGACCCAGGCACCGTGGGTGAACTTCGTCAGGAGGACGACGACGAGCACCAGGCCGGTGAAGAAGGCGCCGAAGGCGTTGATGGCGCGCGAGCGGTGCATACGGCGGCGCTTGGCCGGGTCCTTCTCGGTGACCAGGTGGCGGTTCCAGTGACGGACCATGCCGGTCTGGCTGAGGGTGAAGGAGACGAAGACGCCGACGATGTAGAGCTGGATGAGGCGGGTGGAGTCCGCGCCGTAGAGGTAGACCAGGATCGCGGCGGCGCCGGCCAGCAGGACGATGCCGTTGGAGAACGCCAGACGGTCACCGCGGGTGTGCAGCTGGCGCGGCAGGTAGCGGTCCTGGGCGAGGATCGAGCCGAGCAGCGGGAAGCCGTTGTAGGCGGTGTTGGCGGCCAGGAACAGCACCAGCGCGGTGGCCGCGGCGAGCACGACGAAGAGGAAGCTGCCCTTGCCGAAGACCGCCTCGGCGACCTGCGAGATGACCGGGTTCTGGGTGTAGCCGGAGCCGATCGGCTTGCCGTTGTGCAGCAGGTCGGTGGCCGGGTTCTCGGCCATCCGCACGTTGGTGGCCATGGCCAGGCCGATGATGCCGCAGAACATGGTGACGGCCAGGCCGCCCATGAGGGCCAGGGTGGTCGCGGCGTTCTTGGACTTCGGCTTGCGGAAGGCCGGCACACCGTTGGAGATCGCCTCGACGCCGGTGAGCGCGGCACAGCCGGAGGAGAAGGCGCGCAGCATCAGGAAGAGCAGCGCGAAGCCGGCCAGGCCGCCCTGTTCGGCGTGGATGGTGTAGTCGGCGGTGGGGGCCTCCATGGTGTCGCCCATGACGACGCCGCGGATCACACCCCAGACGATCATGATGAAGACGCCGGCCACGAAGACATAGGTCGGGATCGCGAAGAGCTTGCCCGACTCCTTGACGCCGCGCAGGTTCATCAGGGTCAGCAGCACGATGATGCCGATCGCGCACAGTGTCTTGTGCTCGACGACGAACGGGATCGCGGAGCCCAGGTTCTCCACCCCGGACGAGATGGAGACCGCGACGGTCAGCACATAGTCGACGAGCAGCGCGCTGGCGACGGTGAGACCGGCCTTGGGGCCGAGGTTGGTGTTGGCGACCTCGTAGTCGCCGCCACCGCTCGGGTAGGCGTGCACGTTCTGCCGGTACGACGCGACGACCGTGAACATCAGCACCACGACCGCGACCGCGATCCAGGGGCTGAAGCTGTACGCCGACACGCCCGCGATGGACAGGACGAGGAGCACCTCGCCCGGCGCGTAGGCGACGGAGGACAGCGGGTCGGAGGCGAAGACGGGGAGTGCGATGCGCTTGGGAAGCAGGGTCTCCCCGAGCTTGTCGCTGCGCAGTGCGCGCCCGATCAAGATCCGTTTGGGCACGTCGGTCAGTTTGGACACGCAGAGGATGCTAAGCCTTCGTCAAGGTCCGCGCCCACCCGCTCCCCGCACGGTCTGCGGCGAGGAGGAGCGGAGCGGGGCGGCCGAGGCGCGTTGGACCTGCTGAGGGGCGCACCACGGGGCGCGCCTCCACAGAATCCGCACGTCACGCGCACGTCAGGACCTCGTCAGGGCTTCGTGGGGGCCTGGCAGGTCGCGTTCGTGGCATTCGTCACGGGCGGCGGGGTCCGTCACCGGGTGCGATGGCGGGGTCACGGTGGGATGGGTGAAGCGGGCCGGCGGGTGGGGTCGGACGCCGGTCCCGCCGGCCCGCGGGTCACCCTTGCCGGGCCTCGCTCTGCCGGGCCTCGCCCTGCCCGCCCGCGGCCGGGGCCCGGTTCCGGGCGTGCAGGTCGCCGAGTCCCTGCCGGGTGGCGACCAGCAGCACCCGGTCCTGTGGGCGGAGGACGTAGTCGTCGCCGAGCTCGTGCACCAGCTGCGCCGGCCGGCGCTCCTCGGCGGGCGGTGGCGGGGCGGCGGCCGCGGCCTCCGGCTCCGGGTCGTCGGGGGCGGAGGTGTCGACCGCCAGCACCCGCAGCCGCCCCGGGCGCAGCACCTGGGCGACCGTACGGCCCTCCAGAGCGGTGTGCCCGCGCACATCGACCCGGGCGATCAGCAGCACCCGCCGCTCGACCGGGATGGCCCCGAGGATCTGCCGGCCCATCATCGCGCCGGCGAAGGCGGGCGCGGCCAGGTACGTGACGCTCCGGCTGCGGGTCAGTGCTCCCGGGTGGGCGGCGCGCAGGGTGCGGTAGACGGCGGTGGCGAACCGGTCGTCGAACAGCCGCAGTGTCACCCGCAGCCGGGGGCTGACCGAGCGGGCGTAGAGGGTGGCCTCCAGGTTCGTGGTGTCCTCGCTGGTCAGGGCGAGCAGGGTGGCCGCCCGCTCGATCATCGCGGCTTCCAGGACACCTTCCTGGGTGACGTCCCCCAGGACGGTCGGCACCCGCAGCCGGCGGGCCAGGGCGATGCCCCGGGCCTCCGGGTCCCCCTCGATGCACACCACGGGGATGCCCATCTCGTGCAGCCGCGTCAGGACCCGGGTGCCGACCTTGCCGAGGCCCAGCAGCACCACATGGCCGGACAGCCCGCGCGGCGGGCGGCGCAGCGCCGAGGCGCTGCGGAAGGTGCCGAGCCCCTCGAACGCCGCCGCGACCAGCACCGGCAGCAGCAACAGCCCGGTCAGCCCGGACAGCAGTTGCAGCACCTTGCGGGGCGCCGGACCGTCGAGCGCCGGTTCGTTGATGGCGAAGAGGTCCAGCAGCGAGAGGTAGACGGCGTGCAGCGGGTCCTCACCCAGGGTCAGCGAGGAGGCCACGGCCAGCGCCAGCACCGCGCCGACGATCCCGGCCAGCGACCAGCGCAGCCGCCGGGAGAAGAGGGACGCCAGCGGGGCGCCCCGGCCGCGGAGCCAGCGGCGGCGCACCGGTCGCCCCGTATAGGAGACGGTCTCCAGGACGACGGTGCCGCAGCCGGCGGCGGCCGCGGTCGCCTCGTCGTCCGGCAGCAGCACGGGACCCTCGTCACCGGGCGCCGAACCGGCCGTTTCCGCCGGGTCGTTGGCGGACGCGGACAGCAGCGCCAGGGTGCACAGCCCGGGACCGCCGGGCCGGCCGGGCGGCACCGGCGGGCGCTCCGCGGCCCGCAGCAGCAGTCCGTCCGCCTCGATGACCTTGCTGGTACCGGCGACCGCGGCGCCCGCCAGCGCCGGGGCCACGGTGTCGGCGTCGGACAGCACCGTCGTGGACGCGTCGACGCCCGCCGCGTCCCCGCCGTCCTCGCCGTCCAGGGCGGCGACCGCGGCCGCCTGGTCGAGCAACTCCTCCAGATGCTGGCCGAGTTTGCGGTTGTAGAGCCGGATGACCAGGCGCAGCCGGGGGTTGAGGCGGCGGGCGCGCAGCGCGGCGTGGATGTTGAGCTCATCGTCGTCGTAGACCAGTGCCAGCGCGCCCGCCCCGGCGATACCGGCCTCGTGCAGCGCCGCGTCGTCCGGCTGCGCCGCCTCCACGATGCGTAAGGCCTCCTCCGGCGGCTCCGCGCCGTCCCCGAGCGCCTCCGGCGACAGTGGCGACGGCCGGACCATCGCCGCCGACACCCGGCCCAGCAGCGCACCGGCCCGGCCGAGCGCGCGGGCCGGCGGTGGAATACGGGGGCGGTGCGGCTCCCGGGCGGAGGGGACGACGAGTGTCACCCGTTCGCCGTAGACGTCCCGGAGCTCGGCGGCAAGACGATGGGCCAGCGCGTCGTCGCCGCAGACCACCATGTGCGCGGTGTGGGGCCCCTGTTGGGGCTGGAGAGGCAGGTTGGGCACACCTCGTAGCGTGCCTTACCGGCCCGGCGCGGCGCAGCCCGGCGCGGGAGGCCCTCGCGCACACGGCGCCGATCCGCAGGGGACCGCGGCCCACCGCGCCCCCTACCGGGACCGCCATTACGGCTACGGTTGTACCGGACCGCGGTGCGCCCGGCGCGACCGCTGACGCACCCGGTCCTGTCGCGAGCCGTGGCTTCGTGTCGCCGGTACTGGGAGAAGAAAGTAGTGAGCAGGGTGTTTGTGCAGGTCAGCGCGCTAGTACAGGGCACGGGGTAATCAGCATGCACATCGTCATCATGGGGTGCGGGCGGGTGGGCTCCGCGCTCGCGCAGACCCTGGAGAGCCAGGGTCACACCATCGCGGTGGTCGACCAGGACCCGACCGCGTTCCGCCGCCTGGGCTCGTCCTTCGGCGGCCGCCGGGTGACCGGCGTCGGCTTCGACCAGGACACCCTGCGGGAGGCCGGTATCGAGGAGGCGGGCGCCTTCGCGGCCGTCTCCAGCGGTGACAACTCGAACATCATCGCCGCCCGGGTGGCGCGTGAGATGTTCGGTGTCGAGAATGTCGCGGCCCGTATCTACGACCCGCGCCGCGCCGAGGTCTACCAGCGCCTGGGCATCCCCACCGTCGCCACCGTCCGCTGGACAGCCGACCAGATGCTGCGCCGGCTGCTGCCGTCGGGCGCCGAGCCGCTGTGGCGGGACCCCAGCGGGGGCGTCCAGCTCGCCGAGGTGCACACCGCGGCCTCCTGGGTCGGGCACAAGATCAGCACCCTCCAGGAGGAGACCGGCGTCCGCGTCGCCTTCCTCACCCGGCTGGGCGAGGCGATGCTGCCGACCTCGCAGACGGTGTTGCAGGAAGGCGACCTGGTGCACGTGATGATGCGCACCGACGAGGTCGAGAAGGTCGAAGCGGCATTCGCCACGGGTCCTGAGGGGGCGCACGCATGAGGGTCGCAATCGCGGGCGCGGGTGCAGTGGGGCGTTCCATCGCGGGCGAGCTCCTGGAAAACGGGCACGAGATCCTGCTGATCGACAAGGCGCCGACCGCCATCTCGGTCGAGCGGGTGCCGCTGGCGGAATGGCTGCTGGCCGACGCCTGTGAGATCACCTCGCTCGACGAGGCGGCGTTGCAGCGCTGCAACGTCGTCATCGCGGCGACCGGCGACGACAAGGTCAACCTGGTCGTCTCGCTGCTCGCCAAGACCGAGTACGGCGTGCCGCGGGTGGTCGCGCGGGTCAACAACCCGAAGAACGAGTGGCTTTTCAACGAGTCCTGGGGCGTGGATGTCGCGGTCTCGACGCCCCGTCTGATGTCGGCGCTGGTCGAGGAGGCGGTGAGCGTCGGCGATCTCGTACGGCTGCTGCGCTTCAGCCACGGTGACGCCAACCTCGTCGAGCTGACGCTGCCCCCGGAGGCCGCGCTGGCCGGTACCCGGGTCGGCGACGTCGAGTGGCCCGAGGACACCTCCCTGGTGACGATCATCCGCGGGACGCGGGTGCTCACGCCCAACAAGGAGGACGCGCTGGAGGCCGGCGACGAGCTGCTGTTCGTGGCGGCGCAGTCGCGCGAGGAGCAGCTGGAGGACCTGCTGTCGATGCGGCGCGAGGACGCGTAGCACCGGCCCGGGGGGGGGGGGCGCGCGGGGGGGCGGCGCCGCCCCGGGGGGCAGCGCCGGCCGGCGG
>NZ_JBSFJF010000137.1:0-7872 GCF_053597915.1 Streptomyces sp. NPDC001219
GACGACTACCGCGACGACATCACCATGTGGCTGGATCTGGGCTGACGGGCGGGCCGGGGCGGCGTCCCCTAACGCACCGGAGTGAAGTCGCGGGCCCCGATGTACTCAGGGCGCCGGACGGGTGCCGCGAACGGCTCCACCGCAGCGTTCTCGACGCTGTTGAACACGATGAAGACGTTGCTGCGCGGGTAGGGCGTGATGTTGTCGCCCGAGCCGTGCATGGCGTTGCAGTCGAACCACGTCGCCGAGCCGGCCTTACCCGTGAAGAGACGGATGCTGTGCTTGTCCGCCATCTTCGTCAGCACCTCGTCCGACGGGATGCCCGCGTCCTGCATCTGCAGCGACCGCTTGTAGTTGTCCTTCGGCGTCGCGCCCTCACAGCCCACGAAGTACTCGTGCGAGCCGGGCATGATCATCAGGCCGCCGTTGGTGTCGTAGTTCTCCGTCAGCGCGATGGAGACCGACACGGTGCGCATGTTCGGCAGGCCGTCCTCGGCGTGCCAGGTCTCGAAGTCCGAGTGCCAGTAGAAGCCGGAGGCACCGAAGCCCGGCTTCACGTTGATCCGCGACTGGTGGACGTAGACGTCCGAGCCGAGGATCTGCCGGGCCCGGCCGACCACCCGCGGGTCGGCGACGAGCTTGGCGAACACCTCGCTGATTTTGTGCACCTCGAACACGGTCCGTACGTCCTGGGACTTCGGCTCGACGATGGAGCGCGGGTCGGCGCGCATCGTCGGGTCGAGTACGAGCCGGTCCAGTTCGGCGCGGTACACCGCGACTTCTTCCGGTGTGAGCAGTTCCCCGATGGCGAAAAAGCCGTCGCGTTCGAAGTCGCTCAGCTCGGACGGCTCGAAGGGGCCGGCCGTTCCGGGCTGCGACCACACCACCGGGTCCTTCCGCGGGGTGATGACCTCAGCGGTCCCACGGGTCGGGTACAGGTCGGCGGTGCGCTCGGGTGCGGTGGTCATGGTGTTGCCTTCCTCTCCTCTCGTACGGAATCTGGCTTACGTGCGCGTGTGTGCCTTCCTCAGCGCTGCGGGGCGGGCTGGGTGTACCTCCCAGCGTCAGCTGGGGGAGGGTGGCGCCTCAGACCGTCTCGGGCTCAGACTCCGGTTCGGTGAGAAGCGGGTAGACCCCGTTCTCGTCGTGGTCCTCGCGGCCGGTGACCGGCGGGTTGAAGACACACACGCAGCGGAAGTCCTCCTTGATCCGCATGGTGTGCTTCTCGTGCCCGTCGAGCAGGTACATCGTGCCCGGCGTGATGGTGAATTTCTCGCCGGTCTCGTCGTTCGTGAGCTCGGCCTCACCCTCTACGCAGAGTACGGCCTCGATGTGGTTCGCGTACCACATCGACGTCTCGGTCCCCGCGTACAGGGTGGTCTCGTGCAGCGAGAAGCCGACGCGCTCCTTGGCGAGGATGATGCGCTTGCTCTCCCACGTGCCGGACTTGGCCTTGACGTGGCGGTCGGTGCCTTCGATGTCCTGGAAGGATCGGACGATCACGGTGACTCGGTGCCTTTCTGTGGAACGGTAAGGAACTCTGGGGCCGTTGGGCCGATCAGGCGCAGTCGCGGACGGCGCGGGCGAGGATGCGGAGTCCCTCGTCCAGTTCCTCGGGGGTGGTCGTCAGTGCGGGGAGCAGTTTGACGACCTCGCTCTCCGGGCCGGAGGTCTCGATCAGCAGACCCAGCTCGAAGGCGCGGGCCGCGATCTTGTTGGCCAGGGGCTTGTCGTTGCACTCCAGACCCCACACCAGACCGCGGCCGCGGTACTCGGCGATGGCGTCCGGGTGCTCCTCGGCTATCGCCTTCAGGTGCGCTTCGACGATCTCACCGCGGGCGAGAGTCTGCTTCTCCATCTGGCCGTCGGCCCAGTAGGTGTCCAGCGTCGCGGCGGCGGTGACGAAGGCCGGGTTGTTGCCGCGGAAGGTGCCGTTGTGCTCGCCCGGCTCCCAGATGTCCAGCTCCGGCTTGAACAGGGTCAGCGCGAGCGGCAGGCCGTAGCCGCTGATGGACTTCGAGACGGTGACGATGTCCGGCACGATGCCCGCCTCCTCGAAGGAGAAGAAGGCACCCGTACGGCCGCAGCCCATCTGGATGTCGTCGACGATGAGCAGCATGTCCCAGCGCTCGCACAGGTCGGCGAGGGCGCGCAGCCACTCGGGACGGGCGACGTTGATGCCGCCCTCGCCCTGGACCGTCTCGACGATCACGGCGGCGGGGGTGTTCAGACCGGAGCCCTGGTCCTCCAGCAGCCGCTCGAACCACAGGAAGTCCGGGTAGGTGCCGTCGAGGTAGTTGTCGAACGGCATCGGGGTGCCGTGCACCAGCGGGATACCGGCGCCGGCCCGCTTCATGGAGTTACCGGTGACGGCGAGGGCGCCCAGCGACATGCCGTGGAAGGCGTTGGTGAAGGACACGATCGACTCGCGGCCCTTGACCTTACGGGCCAGCTTCAGCGCGGCCTCGACGGAGTTGGCGCCCGTCGGGCCCGGGAACATGACCTTGTAGGGCAGGTCGCGGGGCCGCAGGATGATGTTCTGGAACGACTCCAGGAAGGCCCGCTTGGCCGTGGTGGACATGTCCAGGCCGTGGGTGACGCCGTCCCGCTCGATGTAGTCGATCAGGGCGCGTTTGAGGACCGGGTTGTTGTGGCCGTAGTTGAGCGACCCTGCCCCGGCGAAGAAGTCGAGGTAGGTGTGGCCGTCCTCGTCGGTCATGCGGCTGCCCTGCGCGCGGTCGAAGACGGTGGGCCAGCTACGGCAGTAGCTGCGGACCTCCGACTCCACGGTTTCGAAGACGCTCAGGTCGGGCTGGGTGATGGTCACAGCATGCTCCTGGGAGATGAGTGGCGAAGGATGAGGAAGTCTGTTGGGGCTGGGCGGTGCCGGCGGTGTCACGGGGGTGTGGTGCCGGGTCCCGCATGACCGCTGCGGCGGCGTTGCCGCGCGGTCCTGGGTGCGTCAGTGCTCCGGGCGGGCCGGTGGGGTGAACGGGCCGATGAGGTGGAGCACCTCCGGCTCGTGGCCCTGCTCCGGGAACAGTCCTGCGTCAAAGAGCACCTCGCTCTTGAGCGGCACTGAGTGCCGCTCCGCGAAGGACGCGAACAACCGGTTGGATGCGGTGTTGTCGGGGGTCACGGTGGTCTCGACGAAACGTACGCCCAGCTCGTCCCTGGCCCGGGCGGTGAGCCCGTCCAGGAGTGCGGCCGCCAGCCCCTGCCCACGGTGCGCGTCGTCGACGGCGACCTGCCAGACGACGAGGGTCTCCGGGTGCTCCGGGCGGAGGTATCCGGTGATGAAGGCGGCCGGCTCGCCCTCCGTGTCGCGGGCGACGACGGAGGTGGCGGCGAAGTCGCGACACCACAGGAGGTAGCTGTACGAGGAGTTGAGATCCAGCGTCTTCGAGTCGCGGGCGATGCGCCAGATCGCGGCTCCGTCCTCCACGCGTGGGGTGTCGAGCTTGAAGCCCTCCGGAAATTCTCTGATATCGCTTCGGGCACCGGCATGGTCTGCTTGTGCGGCGGTCATGGGAATTAAATTTACCCAGGGAAAAAGGAAATTGCATCGTGGGCAGGGGTTACGGAAGCGCGCAGGATGTGTTATCGCGCGGGGGCGCCCGTCCGCGCGATGCCACCGCGAGATGTCCCCATTTGACCAGGATGTTCGGGGCGAAACGGACACGTTGTGTAGTCGGTCACAGCTCCGTAACGCCGATGAGATCCGTCCGAATTACGGAACTTGCCGCTAGCAAAATCTTGGCGTTTGAGGTGCGGAAAAGCGGGCAGAAGAATACGGGAAGCTGTACTTCAAGGGAATTGGGAATTCGCCGCCGGAAGGCCGGGCGGAAGGCCCATGGAAACCTGTGCGGCAAGAGCGTGACAAGACCCGCGGGAACGTGCGCCAGGCGATCTCGGGGAAGACGGCGCGAAACGTACGCAGCGTTACGGGGAACACACGGAGAACCGTGCGGCAAGGGTGGCGGAAGCGGTACGGAGAGTGCCGGAGAAGGGGTCGCGCCGAAAGTCCGGGGGAACGCCGGATTCCCGGGGAAACGGCCGGGGAATGCGAGGTGCCGACGGGTTCGGCCGCCCTGGCCACCCGGCGCGGCGCGCCGCCTAAAGTGCCGGTATGACGTCCATGAGTGAAGGTGCGGTGCTGCACCTCAAGGGGAGGGTCCTCGTCGGTCCGGACGAGGTGCGCGACGAGCTGTGGGTGGTCGGCGGCCGGGTGACGTTCGACCGGCCCGCGGTGGCACGGGATGCCACCACCGTGACGGGCTGGACCCTGCCGGGCCTGGTCGACGCGCACTGCCATGTGGGCCTGGACGCGCACGGTCCGGTGGACGCCCCCACCAGCGAGAAGCAGGCGCTCACCGACCGTGACGCCGGCACCCTGCTGATCCGCGACGCCGGGTCCCCCTCCGACACCCGCTGGGTCGACGACCGCGAGGACCTGCCGCGGATCATCCGCGCCGGCCGCCACATCGCCCGCACCAGGCGCTACATCCGCAACTACGCCCACGAGATCGAACCGGAGGACCTGGTCGCCTACGTCGCCCAGGAGGCCCGGCGCGGCGACGGCTGGGTCAAGCTCGTCGGCGACTGGATCGACCGCTCCACGGGCGATCTGGCGGCCTGCTGGCCCCGGGGAGCGGTCGAGGCGGCCATCGCCGAGGCCCACCGGCTGGGTGCCCGGGTGACCGCGCACTGCTTCGCCGAGGAGACGCTCGCCCCGCTCGTCGAGGCCGGCATCGACTGCATCGAGCACGCCACCGGGCTCACCGAGGAGACCATCCCGCTGTTCGCCGAGCGCGGGGTGGCCATCGTCCCCACGCTCGTCAACATCGCCACCTTCCCGCGGCTCGCGGACGGCGGCGCGGCGAAGTTCCCCCGCTGGGCGGGCCACATGCGGCGGCTGCACGCCCGCCGCTACGACACCGTGCGGGCCGCCCACGACGCCGGGGTGCCGATCTTCGCCGGCACCGACGCCGGCGGGTCCCTGGCGCACGGGCTGGTCGCCGACGAGGTCCTGGAGCTGACCCGGGCCGGGCTGTCCGCCGAGGCGGCGCTCTCCGCCACCACCTGGGGCGCCCGCGACTGGCTCGGCCGCCCCGGCCTCACCGAGGGCGCCCCGGCGGACCTGGTGGTCTACGAGAGCGATCCGCGGGAGGACGTCCGGGTGCTGGCCGCCCCGCGCCGGGTGGTGCTGCGGGGGCGCGTCGTGGGGTAGCCGCCGGGGTGACCCGGTGAACCGGCGCGGTCAACCCGGGTCACCCGCGAGGTGGGACGGCTGTGGCGTGGGGGGTGCCCGATGCCGCACGAATCGAATAAAGGCACGGAAACCACCCATTGGGATGAACTGACGCCACGTGGCTGCCCGTTCACCCTCGGTGCGGACACGATGTGCGGGTCGATGCCGTCGGCCCGCGTGATGTCCCCCATGGACGCGGCCGGCGGCGCCATTTCTCCTGTGAGGGTTCCACACACGTGTCCACCAGTCCCACCAGCTCCTTCGGCATGCCCAGACGCCTCGCCACGGCCCTCGTCGCCACCGCGCTCACGGCCGGTCCCGCCGCCCTGCTCGGCGCCGTGCCCGCGCATGCCACGGGAGAGCAGGGCGCGGCCCGCGGCACCGCCGACGCGGTCGTGCTGCGTACCGGCGTGAACGTCGGGCTGCTCCACAAGACGGTCGACGTCCCGCTGAACGTCGTCCTCAACGAGGTGCACGCCCCGGCCTCCGCCAACAAGACCGCGCTCACCGTCAAGCTCGACGGCATCGACCACGGCAGGCCGTTCAGCGTGCTGCGCGCCGACGCCGCGACCGCGCGGGCCACCGCCGACCGCCGCAAGGCCGAGGGCTACGCCAACCTCGTCCGCGCCAAGGTGCATCTGCCCGGTCTGCCGCTGCTCTCCGTGATCGAGGTCCAGCAGGTCACCGCCAAGGCGGTCTGCGAGGCGGGCACGCGGCCCCGGGCCGAGTCGAACGTGCTGGGCACCGTGCGCGTCCTGGGCAAGAAGGTCACCCTCACCGCGGGCGGCACGACGCAGGTCAAGGTCCCGGGCGTGGGCCGGGTCCGGCTCGACCTGTCCCGGAAGGACGTCACGTCCAAGGGCGCCGCGGCCACCGCCCTCGACCTCGACGTCTCCCTCAACCCGCTGAAGCTGAACGTCGCCGAGGTGCACGGCCGGGTCACCCTGGCCAAGGCCACCTGCACCACACCGCGCGGCAAGGCGCCCGAGCAGAACGGCTCCGGCGGGACCAGCGGCGGGCAGACGAGCGGCGGCACCACCGGTGGTGAGATCGGCGGCACCGAGCCGGACGGCAAGGGCACCGAGGTGACGCAGGCGGACTCCGGGCCGCGCCCCCAGAATCTCGCGGAGACCGGCGGCAGTGCGGCCACCCCGTACCTCGCGGGCGGCGCGGGACTGCTGCTCGCCGCGGGCGCCGGGGCGACGGTCTTCGCCCGCCGGCGCCGCACCGCCGCGACACCGGGCGACGGCGGCTGACCGACCCCGTACACCGCGCCGGTGCTGTGGGGGCGTCGCGCGCGGGGTACGGCCCGGGGTGTGCCGTACGGGCCGCGGACCGTACGGCACACCCCACCCTCGCCGGGGACCCCACCAGGCATGGTGTGCAGGGGAACCCGGCGGGGACCGCCCACGGGCAGGGCCTACCCGAGCACCTCGGCCAGGGCCGTGACGAAGCGGTCCGTCGTGGCCCGGTCGCGCACCGCGAGCCGCAGCCAGTCGGGGCCCAGACCGGGGAAGGTATCCCCCCGGCGCACGGCGAACCCGCGCTCCCGCAGCGCGGCCCGCACCCGGTCCGCGTCCGGCAGCCGGATCAGCACGAACGGGCCTTCCGCCGGTCCGGCCGTCCCGATCTGCCGGAAGGCAGCCAGCCGGGCCAGCAGATGGGCCCGGTCCACGGCGATCTCCTCGGCCGCCGCGGCCGCCTCCGCCAGCGCCCGGGGCGTACAGCAGGCCTCCGCGGCGGCCAGCGCGGGACTGGAGACCGGCCACAGCGGCTGGGCCCGCTCCAGGGCGGCGACGGTCTCCCCGGCCGCCAGCACATAGCCGATCCGCAGCCCGGCCAGCCCCCAGGTCTTGGTCAGGCTGCGCAGCACCACCAGCCCCGGCAGATCCGTGCGCCCGGCCAGCGCCGCCCGCTCACCGGGCACCGCGTCCATGAACGCCTCGTCCACCACCAGCGTCCGGCCCGGCCGCGCCAAGGAGGCCAGCACCTCCGCGGGGTGCAGCACCGAGGTGGGGTTGGTGGGGTTGCCGACGACGACCAGATCGGCGTCCTCGGGCACCGCGGCCGGGTCCAGCCGGAAGCCGTCCCGCGCGTCGAGCAGCACCCGGGAGACCTCGTGCCCGGCGTCCCGCAGCGCCGCCTCGGGCTCGGTGAACTGCGGGTGCACCACCACCGGCCGGCGGGCCGGCAGGGCGCGGGCGAGCAGCACGAACGCCTCCGCGGCCCCCGAGGTGAGCAGCACCCGCTCCTCGGGCAGCCCGTGCCGCGCCGCCACCGCCCGGCGCGCCGCCCGGCCGTCGGGGTACGCGGCGAGGCCGTCCAGCGACGCGGCGATCCGGGCCTTGAGCCAGGCCGGGGGAGTGCCGGCGCGGACGTTGACCGCCAGGTCCGTCAGCCCGGCGTCCGCGCCCCGCACCTCGGCGTCACCGTGGTGGCGCAGATCGGGTCCGGGCGGCGGGGCAGCCGGTGCGGGGGGCCGGGCTGACGTGGTGCGCGGGGGCATGCTCACCGTTCCCCGGTGCCCGCGGCCACCGCGGCGCCCGGGTATCCCTGTCGGCTCCAGCCCGCGCGGAGTGACCTTCACCCCCGACGGCACCCGCGCCTACGTCACCAACTCC
>NZ_JBSFJF010000138.1:0-7197 GCF_053597915.1 Streptomyces sp. NPDC001219
CAGCGGCTCGATCCGGTCCCACATCGCATCAGTGATCACTAATCGGAGAGACACATCCGATCAACTGATCAGCCCGTCAAAGAGACACGCCCTAGGCCTTCTCTCTCGGGTCACTCTCACGGGCGTGCGATGCACGCGGTCGCGTCGATCACCTCCCAATGATCACGCCATCGGCCACGCCACCCCGCTTCGGCGTTCGGTCCGGGAGTAACGGCTCGATCCTCGCCCACTGCACGTCAGTCAACGGCACACCCGGACCAGCGGTCGGCTGATCCAAACGAAACTGCCTAGGGGTCCTTGGTGGAGGAACTCCCGCTGAGCCGACTTCAGTTGGGCCTGCGGCGAGGACAGCCAGGCGTGCGCAGCCCTCTCCAGGTCAGGACGCTCAGCAGGACGAGGACGGCGGCGGCGCTCGCGGTCGCGACCGCGAAGCCGGTGTCGAAGGCGTGCTCGGCGGCGCTCCGTAGTGCGTCACCGACCCGCCCGCCTGCCTGTACGGCCACTTCGGTGGCGGCGCCGAGCGAGCCGCGTGCGGTGGCCCACTGTTGCGTTGACGCGCCGGGGACCGGGGCGAAGTCGGAGCGGTAGGCCAGGGAGAGCGCGGTTCCCAGGACGGCGACGCCGAGTCCTGCCCCCAGGGAGAAGGCGGTTTCCTGGACGGCTCCGGCCTCTCCCGCCCGCTCCGGCGTCGCCGCGCCCAGAATCGCGTCGGAGCACAGGGTCATGACCGCTCCGGAGCCGAGTCCCGCGGCCACCAGGGCCGGGTAGTTGTCCGTGGCACCGAACAGCGCGAACCCGGCCAGTGCCAGCGCGCACAGCAGCAGTCCGCCGGTCAGGCTCCGCCGGCCTCCCCACCGTGCGGCGAAGCGCGGTGCCACGGCCGCGCCGCCGGCGTTGGCCAGCGCCAACGGGACCAGAGCCAGGCCGGCACCCAACGGGGAAAAGCCGTCCAGGAGTTGGAAGCGCTGGGCGAGGAGGAAGAGCAGCGCGGTGTAGGCCCCGTAGCACCCCAGGATGCACAGCGCGGAGAGGGAGAACCAGCGGTCGGCGAACTGTGTGACGTCCAGCAGCGGTTGACGGAGGCGGCGCTGCCGGACGACGAAGCCGGCCAGGAGCGCCGCGCCGAGAAGCGCGGTGGCCCAGAGCACCGGCCCGGCACCGTTGTGCTCGCCCAGCTGCTGGAACGCGTACACGAGGGTGCCGAGTCCCACGACCGACATCCCGGCGCTGACCGCGTCCCATCGGTGCGGCCGGGTGTGACGTGACTCGGGCAGCAGCAGGGCGCCGCCGGCCACGGCGAGCGCCACGACCGGCACGTTGACCAGGAACACCGAACCCCACCAGAAGTGCTCGATCAGCAGTCCGCCCAGGAGCGGGCCCACGGAGACGCCCACGCTGTTCGCCGCGGTCCACAAGCCGATCGCCACCGACCGTTCCCGGCCGTCGGGGAATATGTCCCTGATGAGGGCGGGCGTACTGGCCATGATCATCGTGCCGCCGACTCCCAGTGCCGCCCGAGCGGCGATCAACTGCCCGGGGGCGGCCGACAGCGCCGCGCCCGCCGACGCGAGCCCGAAGAGCACGAAGCCGGCCATCAGCATCCGCTTGCGTCCGAACCGGTCCCCGAGTGTCCCGCAGGCGATCAGCCCGGCGGCGACGGTCAGCGCATAGCTGTCGACGATCCAGAGGAGTTCGGAGCCGCTCGGCAGAAGCTCTCTGCTGATCGTCGGCACCGCCACGTTCAGCACGGTCAGGTCCATCCCGACCATGAGCAGGGCGGCGCACAGCACGCCCAGCGCCGCCCATCGGTGCGGGGTCTTCTGTCGAGTCTTCTGTGGGCTCTTCGGCGGAGTCTCAGTCAGCACCACTCCACTGTGTGCACCGTGAACTCCGGTCACAAGTACGGTCTTTCATGTGCCTCGGTACCACTCCGGCCGCATGGTTTCCGTCGGTATACCTGTCTAAGGTGACGATCATGAGGCGGGAACGCGAGCAGATCGAAGCGATGGCCGAGTGGTGCAACACCGAGGTGATGCTGTCAGTCGTCGGCGGGAAATGGAAACTGCTGATCATCCGGTACCTCCTGTTGGGCACCCACCGATTCGGCGAACTCAAACAGGCCATGCCGACCGTCACCCAGCGGATGCTCACCCGCCAGCTGCGGGAACTGGAGGAGGACGGTCTCGTGTCCCGGACGGTCTACGCGGAGGTGCCGCCGAAGGTGGAGTACACGCTCACCGAGGCCGGCGAGAGCCTGCGGGACATCGTCGGCCGACTCGACGCCTGGGGAAGTTGGTATCGCGAGCTTCGTACGCGCCAGGTGGGAGGCGAGGAACCGACGATGACCGAAAACTGATTCCTGGTCGGCGAGTTGGGCCATTGACCGGGCATCCAGAACCCTGACCCGCGCCCGTGGTGACCGCTTCCGCAGCCCGCCCGAACGAGGACTACGAGTCGCTCCGCAAGGGGACCCGGGCGGCGAGGTGGGAGCGCAGGACCAGGTCGTCCATGGTGTCCATCAGCCAGAGTTCGGACAGCGGCAAGTGCACCGCGATGCGGCTCTGGTGGGCGGCGACGAGGTCGCGGAGCTGCCGGTACGCGTCGCCGGTGACCTCGTCGGTGAGCTGCAGATAGCCGGCCAGGAGCGGACGGTGGGGCGCCTGGGTGTGCGTGCGCAGCTGCGCGAGTGCGGTCGCGGATACCCTGTCGGCCGCCTGCACCGGAAGGTAGATCCTTCCGGTGTTGAATCGTCCGATCCATGGCCCGCGAACCGTCACCGAGATGCGTTGGGACAGTTGAGCGGGGATTTCCGTGCCCTCTTCGAGTCCTCCGACGAGGGTGGCGTGCATACGGTCGGCTCGCAGGGCAAGTCCCGGCCACCAGACGCGTGATGCGAGGTCGCTCTGGCGGAGATCGGAGAGGAAGGCGGTGATGCCTGCGTCGGCAGCCAGCCGACTGCTGTCGATCGGGATCACCACCGAGCGGATCGGCGGCCAGTACTCCGCCGGGCCGGTCTCGGGCCCGAGCGGTGCTCTGGCCCGGTGGTCGAGAAGCGGCAGGTGTCGTTCCCGGTAGCGCTGGTCCAAGGTCAGCGCCTCGTTGGCCGCCCAGTCATAGGCAGCGGCTTGCCGGGACAGCTCCGCGAGGGGGTCCAGCAGGGGCGTGATGTCTTCGCTCATCGGTGACCTCCGTGGCACGTAGTCAACCATGGCGCCCAGCACTCCCCGTTTGAATGGCCGGAAGGTCACTGGGCGCGGGAGGCCGGAAGGTCACCGTGCGCGCGAACAGGGCGCCCACAGCAGCGAGTTGGTGAACGGCGAAACCCGGGATTGAGCAGAACCACCTCTCAAAGAGCCGCCCGGCGCCCCTCCCCCGCGTCGCCTGTGCCGTTCGCCGTTGCCCAGGCGGCGATCTGGGCGCGGGAGGTGAAGCCGAGTTTGGTCAGGATGTGTTCGACGTGGCCCTCGGCGGTGCGGCGGGAGATGGTCAGTTCGGCGGCGATGTCCTTGTTGGTCATGCCCTGTGCGACCAGGTCGGCGACCTGGTTCTCGCGGCGGGTCAGCGGCGCCGAGGCCTCCTGCCCGGGCGGGGGCGGGGCAGGGGTCGGGGACTCTTCGAGGGCGTAGGCGACGGACTGTTCCAGGGTGAGGCGGCGGCCCGCTTCGAAGGCCGCGGTGTAGGCGGTGTCGCCCAGGCCGGTGCGCAGGGCCGCCTCGCACTGCTGGTGGCCGGCCTGGAGGTGGCCGAGGCCGGAGAGCGCGGAGCCGGCGACCTGCCAGGTGGCGTCGGCCGCGCCCATCAGGGTGGCGGCCCGTTCGCCGAGGTCCGAGGCGGCGGCGCACCAGCCCAGTACCTCCAGGCACTGGGCCACGCCCCACTGGTCGTGGGAGAGGGGCTTCTCCCGCAGGGCGTGCCGGACCAGGGTGCCGGCGCGCTGGTGCCGGCCGTGCCGGTAGTGGTCCAGGCCCAGGGCCCACAGTGCGTGGGTACGGGACCACTGGGCCTCGTGGGCCTCGCACAGGGCCAGGCAGCGTTCGGCGTGGACGGTGCCGGCCGGGTCGCCGGGATCGGTGCAGGCGGTGGTGAGCATGAAGGACGTGACGGCGGCGTTGCCGGCGTCACCGGCCGTCTGGTGTCTCGCGAGTGCGTCCTCCAGCAGCGGGACGGCCTGCGCGAAGTCGCCCTGGAACAGCGCCACGAGCCCGGCGAGGGTGACCCGTGCGCGGGTCAGGTCCGGGACGTCTCCGAGGGTTTCCTCGACCGCGCGGCACTGGCTCACCCGGCGGTCCGCCCCGCTGATGTCGCCCTGGAGTACGGCCAGCAGACCGTCCACGAACAGCGCCTTCGCCCGATACGGAGTCGGCTCCTCGTCGAGGGCCAGGGCCCGGCCCAGCCAGCCCCGGCCCTCGTTGAAGGAGCCGAAGCCGAGCCGGTGCATCCACAGCGAAGCGGCCAGTCCCATCGCCACCTGTGCCTGGCCGGGCTCGCTCAGGCTGAAGTCCAACGCGGCCTGGAAATGGGGGTGTTCGGCGCGCAGGCGGGTGAACCAGGCCAGCTGGCCGGGGCCGAACCAGGCCGCCTCGGCCTCTTCGGCCACCGTCCGGTAGTGGTCACGGTGCCGTTCACGCAGCCCGTGCTCCTCCCCCGAGGCGGCCAGCCGCTCCAGCCCGTACTGGCGCAGGGTGTCCGGCAGCCAGTACCGCATCCGTGCCCCGCGCTCCTCACTCGCCAGGACGGACTTGTCCACCAGAGCGACGACGAGGTCGAGCACCTCGCCCCGCTGGATGCCGTGCCCGCTGCACACCTGCTCGGCCGCCGGCATGTCGAAGCTGTCGGGGAACACCGACAGCCGGGACCACATCAGGCGTTCCTGGTCCGTGCACAGGTCGTGGCTCCAGTCGATCGCCGCCCGGAGGGTCTGCTGGCGGGGCAGCACGGTCCGGGAGCCCGCCGTGAGCAGCGCGAAGCGGTCGTCGAGGCGCAGCAGGATCTCCTGCGCCGACAGGACCCGCAGCCGGGCCGCGGCCAGTTCGATCGCCAGTGGTACGCCGTCGAGCCGTTGGCAGATCTCATGGATCACCGTGGCGTTCTCCGGGGTGAGGACGAAGTCGGGGCGCATCGCGGCCGCCCGGTCGGCGAACAGCGTCACCGCGTCGGACACCTCAGGGGACCGGCCGTCGCCCTCGGACAGCATCGAGGGCACCGGCAGCACATGTTCCCCGGGCACCCCGAGCATCTGACGGCTCGTCGCCAGCACCCGCAGGTCCGGCGCCGCGCTCAGCAAAGTGGCGACCAGTTCCGCACTGGCGTCGAGTACGTGCTCGCAGTTGTCCAGCACGAGCAGCATCCGCTCACCGGCCGCATGCTCCACGAGCCTGGCCAGGGGGTCGCCGAGGGCTTCGTTGCCCAGTCGCAGGCGCGCCGCCACGGTCTGCGCCAGGCGGTCCCCGTCCTCCAGCGCGGCCAGTTCCACCAGCCACACCCCACGGGGGAAGGACCGCTGCGTCTCGGCGGCGATCCGCAGCGCCAACCGGGTCTTCCCGATCCCGCCCGGCCCGGTCAGCGTCAGCAGCCGCCCACGCGACAGCAGCGTCCTGGCGTGTGACAGCTCATTGCGTCGCCCGATGAACCGGGTCATCTCCGCCGGCAGCGTGCCGGCTCCCCGGACTGTGCCGCCCATGCTCCACACCGTAGACGCACGCCGCGGACCAGGCAATCCGCCGCCGACCGGCGCATGGTGGCGCCGAATTCTCACGGAGATTCCGTGATCCACGGCGGTGTCCTGCCCGGCAGTCTGGTTGCTCGTGAGGGGCCCTCCTCCGCCGCTCGCCGCCGTGCCGTCCCCCGCACGGCGGCGAGCACCCCCCGGTTCCCGTGAGCGGGGCGCCGAGGGCGCGGAGAACGGGCCCGGCCGGATACGAGCCGAAGAAGAACGAAGGAATGGATGGCCGTGGCAGATGTGGTGTTGGTACACGGGTTGTGGCACGACGGGTCCAGTTGGAGTGAGGTCATCCCGTTCCTGTACGACGCCGGGCACCGGGTGACGGCGGTGCAGTTGCCGCTGACCTCCCTGGAGGACGACGTGGCGGCCACGCAGCGGGTGCTGCGGACGCTATCCGGCCCGGTCGTCCTGGCCGGCTGGTCCTACGGCGGGACGGTGATCACCAACGCGGTGACGGAGGCGTCGAACGTCTCCGCGCTGGTGTACGTGGCGGCGTTCGCGCCGGACGAGCGGGAGAGCAGTTTCCAGATCCTGCAGCAGTTCGGGGCGACGGTGGGCCAGGTGGTCCAGCCGCAGGAGGACGGGGCGTGCGGCATCGATCCGGACCGCTACCGGGAGGTGTTCGCGGCCGATGTGCCGGCGGTGCGCGCGCAGGTGCTGGCCGCTGTCCAGAAGCCGTCCGCCCTGACCTGCCTGGAATCCCCGTCGGCCGAGCCCGCATGGCGCTCGATCCCGTCCTGGTACCAGGTGGCCGAGGAGGACAACGCCCTGCCGCCGGCGGCACAGCGCTACATGGCCGAGCGGATGCGGGCGGTGACCACGTCGGTGCCGTCCAGCCACGCCTCGCCCCTGTCCCACGCCCGGGACGTCGCCGACCTGATCACCCGCGCCGCAGTCCGCACCGCCTGAAGGAGAACACACATGCTTGACGAAACGACCACCCGCCGCGGCACGCTCCGGCCGGCCGGAAGCGATGACCTGCTGCGCTTCGCCCTGAAGCTGGACGGCACCGTCTCCGGACTCGTCGCGGCCCTCAGCCTGCTGGCCGCCACGCCGCTGGAGTCGCTGCTCGGCCTGCCTGCCTGGCTGCACTGGGCCCAGGGCGGCTTCCTGGCCCTCTACGCCGCCGCGCTCTGGTACGCGGGCACCCACCAGGCCGTCATCCGGACGATCGGGGTCAGCGCCGTGGCCCTCAACGCCGTGTGGGCGGTGGGCTGCATCGCGATCATCGCTGCCGGCACGAGCTGGTTCCCGATCACTCCCTTCGGCTACGCCTATATCGCGGTCCTGGGCGTCGCGGTGGTGGTGTTCGGCGCGCTGCAGTACGCGGGGCTGAAGCGGGCCAGGTAGGCCGGTTCACCCAGGGCTCCGGGCACATCCCCTTGGCGGTGCGGCCGAGGTCGTAGCCCTTCTGGGCGCCGAAGTTCTGGTTGACGGTCTGGGCGATCAGGTCGGAGGCCATGGCTTGGAGCGCG
>NZ_JBSFJF010000139.1:0-6471 GCF_053597915.1 Streptomyces sp. NPDC001219
GTTTCTGTTGTACTGAGGTGGGCTCTGCCTTTCTGGGGGGCGGGGCTCCGGTCCGCCCGGCGCGGCGCCCGCCCCCCCCCCCGGACCCGCCCCCGGCCGCCCCCCCCCGGGGCCCCCCCCGTCCGGTTGTGTGTGCGAGGCCGCCGTCCAGGTACGGCAGGCGACCGTACGGGCCCGCGGCCCGGTGTCTCAGCGGGCGAGTATCAGGCTCATCGCCTCGGCGCGGGTGGCGGCGTCCCGCAGCTGGCCGCGCACGGCCGAGGTCGTCGTCTTGGCACCCGGCTTGCGCACCCCGCGCATGGTCATGCACATGTGCTCGCACTCGATCACGACGATCACGCCGCGCGGCTCCAGGATCTCCATCAGGGAGTCCGCGATCTGCGTGGTCAGCCGCTCCTGGACCTGCGGGCGCCGCGCGAACACGTCGACCAGCCGGGCCAGCTTGGACAGCCCGGTGATCTTGCCGTCGGTGGACGGGATGTAGCCGACATGCGCCACACCGACGAACGGGACGAGGTGGTGCTCGCAGTTGGAGACCACCTCGATGTCCTTGACCAGCACCATTTCGTCGTGGCCCAGGTCGAAGGTGGTCGTCAGCACGTCCTCCGGCTTCTGCCACAGGCCGGAGAAGATCTCCTTGTACGCCCGTGCCACCCGCGCCGGCGTCTCCAGCAGCCCCTCGCGGTCCGGGTCCTCGCCCACCGCGATGAGCAGTTCGCGAACGGCGTTCTCGGCCCGCTTCTCGTCGAACGTGCCGATCTTGCCGCCGACGTCCAGCGTCACAGGGTCCGTCATGTGGTGCCTCGTTCCTTCTGCGCCCGCTCGAATCGCGGTGGAAACGCGGAATGCCGCGCCCCCCAGACTAAACCGGGGTGGCGCGGCATCTATTCCAGGGCCCCGGAGGGCTGCCGGGATCAGCTCTCGGGCCGCTGCTCCTCGGGCGCCTCCGCCTTCTCCGTGGAGACGGTGGCGGTGGTGGTCACCGAGCCGTTGGCCGGGGCCAGCTCCTTCGGCGACAGCACCGGCGGGCGGCTGGAGGGCGTACGGCGCGACGAGCCGGTCCACGCCGGGCGGGCCGGGCGCTTGACCACGTGCTTGAACAGCTCGGCGATCTCCTCCTTGCCGAGCGTCTCCTTCTCCAGGAGCGTCAGCACGAGGTTGTCGAGCACGTCGCGGTTCTCGACCAGGATCTCCCACGCCTCGTTGTGCGCGGTCTCGATGAGGCTCTTGACCTCCTCGTCGACCAGCGCGGCGACCTCTTCCGAGTAGTCGCGCTGGTGACCCATCTCACGGCCCAGGAAGGGCTCGGAGTTGTCGGTGCCGAACTTGATCGCGCCGAGCCGCTCGGTCATGCCGTACTGCGTGACCATCGCGCGGGCCGTGGCGGTGGCCTTCTCGATGTCGTTCGCGGCACCCGTGGTCGGGTCGTGGAAGACCAGCTCCTCCGCCGCGCGGCCGCCCAGCATGTACGCCAGCTGGTCGAGCATCTCGTTGCGGGTGGTGGAGTACTTGTCCTCGTCGGGCAGGACCATGGTGTAGCCCAGGGCCCGGCCGCGGGACAGGATCGTGATCTTGTGGACCGGGTCGGAGTTCGGTGAGGCCGCCGCGACCAGGGCGTGTCCGCCCTCGTGGTACGCGGTGATCTTCTTCTCCTTCTCGGACATGATCCGGGTCCGCTTCTGCGGTCCGGCCACGACGCGGTCGATCGCCTCGTCCAGGAAGTGGTTGTTGATCAGCTTCTCGTCGCCCCGGGCCGTCAGCAGCGCGGCCTCGTTCAGGACGTTCGACAGATCGGCGCCGGTGAAGCCGGGGGTGCGCTTGGCGACGGCCGAGAGGTCGACGTCCGGCGCGACCGGCTTGCCCTTCTGGTGGACCTTGAGGATCTCCAGACGGCCCTGCAGGTCCGGACGGTCGACGGCGATCTGCCGGTCGAAACGGCCGGGGCGCAGCAGCGCCGGGTCGAGGATGTCCGGACGGTTCGTGGCGGCGATCAGGATCACACCGCCCTTGACGTCGAAGCCGTCCATCTCGACCAGCAGCTGGTTGAGGGTCTGCTCACGCTCGTCGTGGCCACCGCCCAGGCCCGCACCGCGGTGCCGGCCGACGGCGTCGATCTCGTCGACGAAGACGATCGCCGGGGCGTTCGCCTTGGCCTGCTCGAAGAGGTCACGGACCCGGGAGGCACCGACACCCACGAACATCTCGACGAAGTCGGAGCCGGAGATCGAGTAGAACGGGACGCCCGCCTCACCGGCGACGGCACGCGCCAGCAGCGTCTTGCCCGTTCCGGGCGGGCCGTACAGCAGCACGCCCTTGGGGATCTTGGCACCGACGGCCTGGAACTTCGCCGGCTCCTGCAGGAACTCCTTGATCTCGTGGAGCTCCTCGACCGCCTCGTCCGACCCCGCCACGTCCTTGAAGGTCGTCTTGGGGGTGTCCTTGGTGATCAGCTTCGCCTTCGACTTCCCGAAGTTCATCACCCGGGAGCCGCCGCCCTGCATCTGATTCATCAGGAACAGGAAGACGATGGGAAGCAGAATGAAGGGGAGCAGCGTGATCAGCAGGCCGACGAACGGGCTCTGCTTCTCCGGGGAGACGGTGTAGCCGTCCTTGATCTCGCCGGTCTGGTACTTGGCCTGCAGGTTCTTGGCCACGTCGACGCCCTGGTCGCCGATGTAGCTCGCCTGGATCTTGTTGGAGCCCTCAACCTTGTTGGAGCCCGACAACTCGACCTTGATCTTGTTCTCGTCACCGGTCGTCAGCTCGGCGGACTTCACCTTGTTGTCAGCGATCGCCTTGACGACCTGACCGGTGTCCACCGTCTTGTAGCCGCCGGACGAGCCGACGACCTGCATCAACACGACCACGGCGAGGACGGCCAGCACGATCCACATGACCGGCCCACGGAAGTATCGCTTCACGTCCATCCATACGGAGCCGCTGAGGCCCCGTCCCTCCTGCCACAGTGAGGCACAACGCCCTTGGTAGGGCTGGTCGTGCGTTGCGTACGGTGTATTACTGGCCCGAAAAAAGAACTGCCTTCGGACGGTACCCCAGCATTGTCACCCGGCGCCTGCGCCGACGGTGAACATGCGGCCCGGGATTCCGCTCTCCCTGCTCCAACGGCGGGAGACCCCGAAGGGTTCCCGCCGGGCCGCGGCGGACCGGCCGCAACCCGTCCGGCCACGCCCGGCCGGACGAGCGTCAGGACGCCTCAGCCGCCGTAGACGTGCGGCGCGAGAGTACCGACGAACGGCAGGTTCCGGTACTTCTCCGCGAAGTCGAGGCCGTACCCGACGACGAACTCGTTGGGAATGTCGAAGCCGATCCACTTCACGTCGATGGCGACCTTGGCCGCGTCCGGCTTGCGCAGCAGCGTGCAGACCTCCAGCGAGGCCGGCTCGCGCGAGCCGAGGTTCGACAGCAGCCACGACAGCGTCAGGCCGGAGTCGATGATGTCCTCGACGATCAGGACGTGCTTGCCCTTGATGTCGGTGTCGAGGTCCTTGAGGATGCGGACCACGCCGGAGGACTGGGTGCCCGCGCCGTACGACGACACGGCCATCCAGTCCATCGTGACGGGGGTGGACAGCGCGCGCGCCAGATCCGCCATCACCATCACCGCGCCCTTGAGGACACCGACGATGAGCAGGTCCTTGCCCGCGTACTCCGCGTCGATCTTCGCGGCCAGCTCCGCCAGCTTCGCGTCGATCTCTTCCTTGCTGATGAGTACCGACTGAAGGTCGGAACCCATGTCCTTGTCGTCCACCCGTGCCACTCTCGCTCAGTTCGGTGTTCGCGTCAGTCGTGAGACTTCGGAAGCGGGGCAGCGTCTGCGGCTCAGCCCTGCCGAATCACCAGTCTGCCACCCTGCCGTCGCACACCCACGCGCCCGGGGAGGTTGATGGCCCCCTGCCCCCTCCAGGCCGTGATCAGCCGGTCCACTTCCTCGATGTGGCGGGCGAAGAGCGAACCGGCCGGTGAACCGGCGCCGATCACGGCCCGGCGCAGCACCCGGCGGCGCACCGCGGGGGGCAGCGCGAACAGGGCGGAGATGTCCAGGGAGCCGCTGTCGTCGAGCACCGAGCCCTCGGCGTCGGCGGCCCAGGCGTCCAGGGCGTCGGCGTCGTCGCGGGAGAGCTGGGCGGTGCGGGCCAGCGCCTCGACGACGCCCTTGCCGAGCGCCTTCTCCAGCGCGGGCAGGCCCTCGTGGCGGAGGCGCGAGCGGGTGTAGGCGGGGTCGGCGTTGTGCGGGTCGTCCCAGACGGGCAGCGCCTGGATCAGACAGGCCTTACGGGCGGTCTGGCGGTCCACGTCGAGGAAGGGCCGGCGATAGCGCCCGTCCCGGCCGCTGGTCGCGGCCATCCCGGAGAGCGAGCGGGTCCCGGAGCCGCGGGCGAGACCCAGCAGCACCGTTTCCGCCTGGTCGTCGCGGGTGTGGCCGAGGAGGACCGCGGTGGCGCCATGGCGCTCGGCGACGGCGTCCAGGGCGGCGTAGCGGGCGTCACGGGCGGCGGCTTCCGGGCCGCCGGCCGGGCGGCTGCCGCTCCCCCGGTACGCGGTGCCGTGCGCCACCTTGTTCGGTTCGCCCACGTCGACGGCGACGGCCTCTACGGGGTCGAGCCCCAGTGCCCGCAGGCGCAGGGCGACCTCGGCGGCGCGGAGGTCCGAGCCCTCCTGGAGACCGTGGTCGATGGTGACACCCCCGGCGCGGAGCCCGAGCTTGGGCGCCTCGAAGGCGAGAGCGGAGGCGAGCGCCATGGAATCGGCGCCGCCGGAGCACGCGACGAGCACGAGCGGGGGCTCGTGCCGGTCGTGCGCGGAGTGGTGGGTGAGCACGTCGTGGAGTACGCGGCGGACCGCCAGGCGTATCGCGGCGACCGCTGGATGGGGACCCATGTCCGTTTCCAATCGTTCAGCTGGGGAGCCTCGGGCCGTGGACGGCACTTCGTCACACAGAGTGCCTAGATGGTGACAGAGGCGAGCGGTTCCCCGAGCATTGCACGCCTATCCATCCGTAACGGTCCCTCAGACGGGTGATTGAAGGGGCGCTCTACTGCCACGTGGCGTGCCCAGCACACACCGCTCGCCTACGGTGCCCCGTCCGCCTTGCGGTGCACCCGCGCGATCCAGTCCGCCGGTTTGGCGATCTCCTGTTTGGTCGGGAGGGTGTTCGGCGACGTCCAGATCCGGTTGAAGCCGTCCATGCCCACCTCCTCGACGACCGCGCTGACGAACCGCTCGCCGTCGCGGTACTGCCGCAGCTTGGCGTCCAGGCCGAGCAGCTTGCGCAGCGCCTGGTCCAGCCGGCCGGCGCCACTGGCCCGGCGCTTCTGGAACTTCTCCCGGATCTCCGCGACCGACGGCACGACATCGGGGCCCACGCCGTCCATCACATAGTCCGCGTGCCCCTCCAGCAGGGACATCACCGCGGTCAGCCGGCCCAGGATCTCGCGCTGCGCGGGCGTCTGGACGAGGTCGACCAGGGAGCGGCCCTCGTCCTCGCCCTCCTCGCCCTCGGGCTTGGCGCCGGCCAGCGACTGGGCGGCCTCCCGCAGCCGCTCCAGGAGGGTGCCCGGGTCGATGTCCGTCTCGGAGAGGAACGACTGGATCTCGCCCTCGATGTGGTCGCGCAGCCACGGGACGGCGGTGAACTGGGTGCGGTGGGTCTCCTCGTGGAGGCACACCCACAGCCGGAAGTCGTGCGGGGCCACTTCGAGCTCGCGCTCCACGTGCACGATGTTCGGCGCGACGAGCAGCAGCCGGCCGCCCTGGGCCGCGGCCGGCAGATCGCGGGAGGCCGGTGCGAAGGTCTCGTACTGGCCGAGCACCCGCGACGCCAGGAACGACAGCAGCATGCCCAGCTCCACGCCGGTCACCTTGCCGCCGACCGCGCCGAGCACCGCGCCCCCGGGGCCGTTCGGGCGGCGGTCCTCCATCTTGGCCAGCAGCGGCTTGAGCACGGCACGGAACCCGGCGACGTTCGCCTTGATCCAGCCGGGCCGGTCCACGACGAGGACCGGCGTGTCATGCGGCGCCTCGCCCGTCGCGTCGGGCTGTGCCATCCGCGTGAACGCGCGGACATGCGCCTCGGAGGACTTGGCGTGCTTGCGCAGCTCGGCGACGATCGCGCGCGCCTCGTCCCGGCTCACCTCTGGGCCCGGCCGCACGAACCGGGTCGCGGTCGCGACCGCGAGGTTCCAGTCGACCATCTCGGTTCCACCGATGCTCGTCATGAGTTCACCGTACGTGGGCGTTTGGCGTGGGGGTAGCCGGTTCGCTGCGCTTTGCTCGGCCCCGCGCGGTCGGCTTTCCCGTCGTGGGGGTTCTGGTGGGGTCGCCTGCGGCGGGGCCGGTCCGCTGCGCGGGGCTGGTGGGTGCGGGGACGGGCCTCCGGGGTCTCATGTGCGGACTGCTTCGCTCCGGGTGGTCCCCGACGTACACGATGCGGTCGGGGGCGGTATCGGCGAG
>NZ_JBSFJF010000140.1:0-5877 GCF_053597915.1 Streptomyces sp. NPDC001219
TTGTGGGGTTAATGGTGTTCAGAGGTGTGATCTTATCCGGGGGCAGGGTTTCCGGACGTAAAGCGAAGCAGTCCGGAAACCCTGCCCCGGAGGCCCGTCACCGCACCCCGACACCCACCCGCCCGCCGCAGGCGCAACGGCGAAGGCACCCGCAAACACCACCCGCACCCACGCCCCGCGCAGCGGACCCGAAACGGCGAGAGGCCACCACGGCGGGACAGCCGAAAACGTGGGAAGGAAGCCAAGCGCAGCGAAACGTCAGGGGCGCCGCAAAGGCAGCGGCGCGCCCATGACGGCGTAGGGGGTGGGGGCGCTGGGGAAGAGGACGCGGCGGGCCAGGTCGTGGTAGCCGAGGGAGCGGTAGAGGCGGCGGGCGGGGCTCTCGGTGTCGATGGCCGACAGGATGGAGCGGGGTTCGGTGGCCTCGTCGGTGATGCGGGTGATCAGCGCGCGGCCGACGCCGCGGTGCTGGTGGGCGGGGTGGACATGCAGCTCGGTGATGGTGAAGGAGTCGTCGAGCCAGTGGTCGAGACCCTCGCCGCGGAGGTAGGGCTCGACGACGGTGGACCACCAGTGGGTGCGGTCGTTGGGCATGCCGTAGACGAAGCCGGCCAGCCGGCCGTCGGGGGTGGTGGCGCCGAGCGCGCGGGCGCCGGGGCAGCGGAGGTGGCGCAGCACGATGTGCCGGCGGACGGCGACCTCCTCGTCGCTCAGGCCGAAGGCGAGCGCCTGGACGGCCAGCGCGTCGTCCACGCGGGCAGCGAGATCAAGGGGGCCGACCGCGACGTCATCCATGCTCGGAGCGTACAAGGCGGTGCGTCAGAACAGTACGCTCATGAACGCTCCGACTTCCTCGAAGCCGACCCGGCGATAGGAGGCGCGGGCCGCGGTGTTGAAGTCGTTGACGTAGAGGCTGACGACGGGGGCGACGTCGCTGAGGGCGTAGCGCAGCACGGCGGCCATGCCGGTCTCGGAGAGGCCCTTGCCGCGGTAGGCGGGGTCGACCCAGACGCCCTGGACCTGGCAGGCCCGCTGGGTGGCGGCGCCGATCTCCGCCTTGAAGATGACCTTGCCGTTCTCGATACGGGCGAAGGAGCGGCCGGCGCCGACGAGTTCGGCGACCCTGGCCTGGTAGAGCAGCCCGCCGTCGCCGGCCATCGGGGAGATGCCGACCTCCTCGGTGAACATGGCCACGCACGCGGGCATGATCAGGTCCATCTCGTTCTTGCGGATGCGCCGGACGTACGGGTCGGGGGTGATCTCGGCGGACGGCGCGGTGGTGACCATCAGCGGCTGGTGGGCGCGGATCTCGCGGGCCGGTCCCCAGTAGGGCTCCAGGAGCGACCAGAGTTCGGCGGTGGCCTCCGCGGGGCCGACGATGGACGAGCAGCGGCGGCCCTGGCGGCGGGCGCGCTCGGCGAAGCCGCGGACGGCCTCGGGGGTGGCGCAGACCGGGACGAGGTTGGCTCCGGCGTAGCAGAGCGACTCCAGGCGACCGTCCACGTACCAGCCCCACATCTCCCCGCCCAGCCGCCAGGGGTCGAGGCCGGCGATCTGTACGCGGGCGGCGACGAAGGCGTTGGCGACCGGATCGCGGTCGAGGACCGCGAGGGCGTCGTCGAGCTCCCCGGGCTCGAGGACCTTGATGGCGGTGGTCGTCAGCACGTGTCGGAAAGCCTCACCGTTACGGGCCTGGGAGGCCAGGCGGGAGCAGGTCTTGGCACTTTACCTCGCGCCTGCGGGGAGCACCCGGCCGCTGCGGGGGCGGATTGTCCCGGGCAGCGCGGAGCCCCGCGGCCCGGGGCGGGCGGCGGGGCTCGGCGGTGGTGCCGCGGGGGTGGTGCCGTGGGTCAGCCGGCGATGGCGACGGTCGGCTCGCCGGAGGCGATGCCGTCCTTCTCCATCTGCTCGGCGATCTTCATGGCCTCTTCGATGAGGGTCTCGACGATCTTCGACTCGGGGACGGTCTTGATGACCTCGCCCTTGACGAAGATCTGGCCCTTGCCGTTGCCGGAGGCGACCCCGAGGTCGGCCTCGCGGGCCTCGCCGGGGCCGTTGACGACGCAGCCCATGACGGCGACGCGCAGCGGCACCTCCATGCCCTCCAGGCCCGCGGTGACCTCGTCGGCGAGCTTGTAGACGTCGACCTGGGCGCGGCCGCAGGACGGGCAGGAGACGATCTCCAGGCGGCGCTGGCGGAGGTTGAGCGACTCCAGGATGGAGATGCCGACCTTGACCTCCTCGGCGGGCGGCGCGGACAGCGAGACCCGGATGGTGTCGCCGATGCCCTCGCTGAGCAGTGCGCCGAAGGCGACCGCGGACTTGATGGTGCCCTGGAAGGCGGGGCCGGCCTCGGTGACGCCGAGGTGCAGCGGGTAGTCGCACTGGGCGGCGAGCTGCCGGTAGGCGTTGACCATCACGACCGGGTCGTTGTGCTTGACCGAGATCTTGATGTCGCGGAAGCCGTGCTCCTCGAAGAGGGAGGCCTCCCACAGCGCGGACTCGACGAGCGCCTCGGGCGTGGCCTTGCCGTACTTCTGCAGCAGGCGGCGGTCGAGGGAGCCGGCGTTGACGCCGATCCGGATCGGTGTGCCGGCGTCGCCCGCGGCCTTGGCGATCTCCTTGACCTGGTCGTCGAACTGCTTGATGTTGCCCGGGTTCACCCGGACCGCGGCGCAGCCCGCGTCGATCGCGGCGAAGACGTACTTCGGCTGGAAATGGATGTCCGCGATGACCGGAATCTGCGACTTCCGGGCGATCACGGACAGCGCGTCGGCGTCGTCCTGCGTCGGGCAGGCGACCCGCACGATCTGGCAGCCGGAGGCCGTCAGCTCGGCGATCTGCTGCAGCGTCGCGCCGATGTCGGACGTGCGTGTGGTCGTCATCGACTGCACCGAGACCGGTGCGTCTCCGCCCACGGCGACCGGACCGACCTGGATCTTGCGGCTGACCCTGCGGTCGGCAAGTTTGGTCGGTACGTCCGGCATTCCCAGTGAAATGGCAGTCATCTGGCGAGCAACCCCAAGGTGTGGATCTAGGCCCCGCAGCGGCGGGCTCCGGTCTTCGAGATTACGGCACAGGAGTCGCGGCAAGCACATCGCGCCCGTGTCGCGCCACGAATGGGGACGGCCGGGCACCTCCAAACGCCACAGAGGTGCCCGGCCGCCGCCAAACGTGCTTTCTAGGTCAGCTTCACCGGATTCACCACGTCGGCGACGAGCACCAGCAGGGTGAAGCAGATGAAGATCCCTGCGACGACGTAGGCGACCGGCATCAGCTTGGCCACGTCGAAGGGGCCGGGGTCGGGACGCCGGACGATCTTGGCGAAGGCCCGCCGGACGGACTCCCACAGGGCGCCGGCGATGTGTCCGCCGTCCAGCGGCAGCAGCGGCAGCATGTTGAACAGGAACAGCGAGAGGTTGAAGCCCGCGACCAGGAAGAGCATGGTCGCCACCCGCTGCTCCGGCGGGATGTCCAGCGAGAACACCTCGCCGCCGACCCGGGCCGCGCCGACCACGCCCATCGGGGAGTCCTGCTTGCGCTCGCCGCCGTTGAAGGCCGCGTCCCACAGGTCCGGGACCTTGGCGGGCAGGTTGACCAGGGAGGAGACCCCCTGCTGGACCATGTTGCCCATGCGGTCGACGGACTGGCCGAAGGACTGCTGGACGACGCCGCTGGCCGGGGTGAAGCCGAGGAATCCGGCGGTGACGAATTCGCCGGGGACGTAGCCGCCGTGGCCGTCGGTCTTGGCGACCTTGTTCTCGATGAGGTCGGCGTGCAGGGTCTGGCGTGCCCCGTGCCGCTCGACGACCAGCGTCGCGGGCCCGGTGGTGTCGCGGATCTGCTCCTGGAGGGCGCCCCAGTCCGGGACGGCGTGGCCGTTGAACGAGACGATCTTGTCGCCGGCCCGCAGGCCGGCGGCCTTCGCCGGGGAGTCCTTGGCGCCGGCCGGGCACTTGTCGGTCTTGGCCGCGGCCGAGATCACACACTCCGAGACCGAGCCGACCTGGGTGGTCTGGGTGTTGATCCCGAAGCCCATCAGCACGCTCATGAAGATCACGACCGCCAGGATCAGGTTCATGAACGGCCCGGCGAACATCACGATGACGCGCTTCCAGGGCTTGCGGGTGTAGAAGAGCCGCTTCTCGTCGCCGGGCTGCAGCTCCTCGAAGGCCGCCGAGCGGGCGTCCTCGATCATGCCGCGGAACGGCGAGGTGGAGCGGGCCTGCAGCTTTCCGTCGTCGCCGGGCGGGAACATGCCGATCATGCGGATGTAGCCGCCGAGCGGGACGGCCTTGATGCCGTACTCGGTGTCGCCCTTCCTGCGGGAGAAGAGCGTCGGCCCGAAGCCCACCATGTACTGCGGCACGCGGATGCCGAACATCTTGGCCGTGGAGAGGTGGCCGAGTTCGTGCCAGGCAATGGAGAACAGCAGGCCGACGACGAAGACGACTATGCCGAGGATGGTCATCCAGGTCGTCATGCGCGAGCCTCCGAAGGTGTCCGTGCCGCACGGGCGGCCAGTTCGCGGGCGCGAGCGCGCGCCCAGGTTTCCGCTTCCAGGACGTCCGCGACCGTCAGGGAAGTTCCCCGCGCGGGCGTGCCGTGCTCGGCGACCACTGCGGCGACCGTATCCACAATCCCGGTGAATGGCAGCCCGCCCTTGAGGAACGCGTCCACGCATTCCTCGTTCGCCGCGTTGAAGACGGCGGGGGCGGTGCCGCCCAGATCACCGACGTGGCAGGCCAGCGGGACGGAGGGGAAGGCCTCCTCGTCCAGCGGGAAGAAGTCCCAGGTCTGCGCCTTCGTCCAGTCCACGCCCGGGGCGGCGTCCGGGACCCGCTCGGGCCAGCCGATGCCCAGGGCGATCGGCATCCGCATGTCGGGCGGGCTGGCCTGGGCGAGCGTGGAGCCGTCGGTGAACTCCACCATCGAGTGGATGTAGGACTGCGGATGGACGACGACCTCGATGCGGTCGAAGGGGACGTCGTAGAGCAGGTGCGCCTCGATGACCTCCAGGCCCTTGTTGACCAGGGTCGCGGAGTTGATCGTGATGACCGGCCCCATCGCCCAGGTGGGGTGGGCCAGCGCCTGTTCGGGGGTGACCTCGGCCAGCTCGCGCCGGGTGCGGCCGCGGAACGGGCCGCCGGAGGCGGTGACGACCAGCTTGCGGACCTCGGAGCGGTCGCCGCCGGCGAGCGCCTGGAAGAGCGCGGAGTGCTCGGAGTCGACGGGGATGATCTGGCCGGGCGCGGCGAGCGCCTTGACCAGGGGGCCGCCGACGATCAGCGACTCCTTGTTGGCCAGCGCGAGCACCCGGCCCGCCTTGAGGGCGGCCAGCGTGGGGGCGAGCCCGATGGAGCCGGTGATGCCGTTGAGGACGGTGTGGCAGGGGGACGCGGCCAGGTCGGTCGCCGCGTCGGGGCCGGCCAGGATCTCGGGCAGCGGCTCGCCCGCGCCGTAGCGGTCCGCCAGCGCCGTACGCAGCGCGGGCAGCGCGTCCTCGCGGGCCACGGCGACGGCGGCCACCCGCAGCTGGTGCGCCTGGTCGGCGAGCAGCTCGACCCGGCCGCCGGCCGCGGAGAGCGCGGTCACCCGGAACCGGTCGGGGTTGCGCAGCACGAGGTCGATCGCCTGGGTGCCGATCGATCCGGTCGAGCCGAGGATCACGAGGTCGCGCGGCCCGTCCGGGTGCGGGGCGGCCGGCTCGAAACGCAGGTGCGGGTGGGCGAGGGAGTCCGTCATGGGGTCCATTGTGGCCGGTGGACCTGTGGACCAGGACACCTAGTGACCTGAGTCAGAGATTCGGTGGCAGTAGGCCGCGACTTTGTCGAGGATCTCGTCGGCGGTCTTGGTCCAGATGAATGGTCTGGGGTG
>NZ_JBSFJF010000141.1:0-5431 GCF_053597915.1 Streptomyces sp. NPDC001219
CCCAGGTCAACAGTAGGACCAAGATTTCCTACATGAACTCTCAACACTGCATGTCATAGCCATCTGCATATCGCAACTAGAGGGAGGATCGACAGACCGGACGATCAAGCTGTGGGACGCGCGCACCCACCTGCTGCGCGGCACACTCATCGGCCACACCCTCGGGGTGTCCTCGCTCGCCTTCAGCCGCGACGGCAGAACCCTGGCCAGCGGCAGTGACGACCGAACCGTGCGGCTGTGGAATCTGCGCACCCAGCGCACCACCGCGATCCTCTCGGGCCCCACGAACTGGGTGAGGTCAGTGGCATTCTCCGCGGACGGCCACACCGTGGCAGCGGCTACCGGCGCGGCAGTCAGCCTGTGGGACGCACGGTCCGGGCACAGGGTGACCGACCTTGTCGGGCACTCTGCCTATGTCATAGCGGTGGCCCTCTCGCACGACGGCCGCACGCTGGCCAGCGCCAGCGGTGACAACACCGTCCGCCTGTGGGATGTGGCCAAGCGGCGGACCACGGCCGTCCTCCGCGGCCACACCGACCCCGTCAACGCCCTTGCCTTCACACCTGACGGACGCACTCTCGCCAGCTCGAGCAACGACCGCACCGTACGGCTCTGGGACGTCGGCACTCGCCGCACTTCCGCCACCCTCACCGGCTTCGATGGAACCGCGGCGCTGGCGTTCTCCCCGGACGGCCGCACCCTGGCCACCGGCGGCGATGACCACGTACGGCTCTGGGATGTGAAGGCCCGCCGCCGTACCGCCGTCATCAGCGCGCACGTCCGCGGGGCGAGCGCGCTTGGTTTCTCCCCGGATGGCCGCACCCTGATCACCGCCGACAGCGCAGACGAGGGAGCGGTGCGGTTGTGGGGCACCCGTTCCCGCCACACAGCTGCCGTCTTCGGCGGTCGCCGGGAGGCGGTGAGCTCGGTTGCCTTCTCCCCCGACGGGCGGGTGATCGCCACCGCCGGCCGCACACTGCGCCTCTGGTCCGCCAAAAACCCACGACCGCTGCGCACCCTCGCCAGCTCCGCCGAGCTCACCTGGCGTCTCGTGTTCTCCCCTGGCGGGCGGACGCTCGCCTCCGTGCAGCGCGACGGCACCGTGCGGCTTTGGGACGTGGCCACTGGCCGCGCGGTGGCCACGTTCAAGGGGCACGCGACTGCGGCCTTCTCGCCGGACGGGAAGACGCTCGCCACGGCGTCCGACGACCGTACGGTGCGGCTGTGGGACATCGCGACCCACCGGACGAAGGGCGTGCTGAGGGGGAAGACCGGGGGGCTGTTGGGCCTCGCTTACTCGCCCGACGGCCGGACGCTGGCTGCCACGTACAACGGCAGCGACTACGGAACCCGCAGCACGGTGCAACTGTGGGACATCGCCAAGCAGCATCCCGTGGCCACCTTCTCCGGCCGTGCCCCCGCTCTGTTCACGATCGCGTTTTCACCAGACGGCAAGACGCTCGCCACCGCAGGAGCGGGCCTCGTGGTGCGCCTGTGGGACGTGGCGTCCCGGCAACCGGTCGGCACCCTGGAGGGCCACTCCAACAACATTGAATCGGTCGCCTTCAGCCCGGACGGGCAGACCCTGGCCAGCGCCAGCTTCGACAACACCGTCCGCCTCTGGGACGTGACCGAGCGGCGGACCACCGCCGTCCTCAGCGGCCACAAAAACTGGCTGGAGTACGTGGGATTCAGCCCAGACGGCAGCAGCATCGTGACCGCAAGCGACGACGGTTCGGCGCGGCTGTGGGACATCGACGCGGGCCGGGCCGCAGCGGACATCTGCGCCCGCAGCCTCACCAACCACTGGAGGGACCTGAAACCGGAGCTGCTAGAGCCATCACTCTGCGCTTGACGGGTATACCGCTGCGCATCTCGCTGCCGGGTGGCGCGACTTCTTCTCCGCCTCGGCCAGGAGTACTTCCTTGAGGAGCTCGGCTGCGGCGCACCTCTGTCCGGGGTGGTGCGCCGCAGTCCGTGGTCGTGACCGGGCCGCACGGCGAACGTAGTGGCAGCAGTGTGCGGGGCGACGTGGCAGGCCCATACCGGTCTGAGCCGTTGGTCGGTGGGCCTGCAGACGGAGTTCGCCCAGCACCACCGCGGCCGCCTGGCGGAGATGCTGCGCGCGTACGGCCGGGCAGCGTGCGGTCGCTACATGCTGATCGGCCAGCCCGAGAGCCTGGTCATCTGCGAACGCGCTTCACCTGCCTTCTGCCGCTGCACCCGGCGCTTGCTCGCCGGGTAGCGACGTTTCCGGGATCTGGCCCGGGTGGTAGGTTCGCCGGTCCTTGGCGATCGGAGACAGCAGCACAGCCTCGCCGTCGGCGTCGGTGTCGATAGCTCTGGCGTCTCCGTCGGAGTAGACCGCCCAGGCCACCACCGGGTCAGCAAACGAGGTTCCCTCGGTCGGGTCCTGCCACTCCGTCATCCAGCCCCCGCCCGGAACGACACCCACGATCCGGCGACGCTCTCGGACTTCCTTGAAGCCCTCGATGCTCTGTGCTCGTCGCAGCTCATTACGCCACAGCACCAATGGCTCGCCGTCGTCGTTCCAGGCATGCACGGGGAGAGACTTATCGGGCCGGCGACCGCAGTCGAAAATGGCTTCGGTGGGCACAGTCGCCGGAATCATGAGTCCTCCATAAGTCGGTGATCTGCCAGCCTCGCAGGTCAGCCTTGTCAGCAGGCGCGGTCAGCCGTGTTCGGCCTGTTTTCGGTTCCTGGTGCTGTCGTAGGGTGTCCGACCCAGGCTTGATGGTTGGACGCGACGTGCAGTTCCTCGCGCAGGCGGCCGCGTAGGACACCGACGCGTGTTCTGCCCTCGACGACCTGCAGCCCGCTGTCTGACGGGGCCAGGAGTCGGCGGTCGATCAGGATCGGCGGGCGCAGCCACGTTCCGTGCTTTTCCCAGTGTCGGCCGATCTCCGGCGGGCGAACCGTGACCCAGTGCGCAGGGTCGGCGCGGAAACGGCCATAGCTGAGGCCGTCGTCGGATACCCCTCCCGCCCCAGCGGGCCGTACCAGGTCTCCCACATCGGCACCGGCTTCCCTGTCTGCGCTCGGGGGTTCGGTGAGGGGCTGGCGGCTTGACGGTGCGGCGGAAGAACTCCCGGTAGCGGCCGGCCTTGTGAGCCAGGACGAGGGGATTCTCGGTGCCATTGTCGACCTCCACGAACATCACCGGCACCCCCTCCGGGGCGGTGAGGGCCGCGTCGGCGCGGGGGCTGTTCCTGCCGGGGGTGGTGAGCGTGCCGGAGACCGGGAGCACCGCCTCCGTCGCCAGGAGCCGATCCGCCCCAGGCCCGCGGTCGTTCCTGGACGGTCTCGGAGACGGTGCCGGTGCATTGCCGACCGGGGCGCCGCAGCGCGGCGTGGGGACGGGCTGGGCTGTCTGCGGGCACGGGACGGTCGGCTCGGGCGGGGTCTGGAGGAAAGCGGCGAGGTGTCGGTGACCTTCACCGCGTGCTTCGCCCCCGAACGCGCGGCACCGCGGGCGGTGCCGCCCATCTCCCGCACCGGCCTATCCAGCACCGCGGCGCGGCCTCCAGCCCGGGGCCGGTCAGGTTCCACAGCTTCTCGGAACCAGGTTGCCGTTGTCGTTGGTGCAGCCGGCCGAGCCGAGCGACTCCACCAGGCCATCGCGGCCGAGGCCGAGACAGCCGTTGCGGACGGTCCGCGCGCCGGCCGTGCCGGGACACATCAGCTGCCGGGTCTGCTCGGCGGTCGCCACCTTCACCACACCCAGCACCGCGAGGACCATCTGCCGCGTCCTGGCCGTCGACCCGTATGGCCGGCGCTTCGTCCCGCCCACTGCCCCACCTCTCTCCCGCGCCGGTCACGCGCCGGTGCGTCCGCTCGGCCATGCGGCCACGAGCCCGGCCCGGAACCCGACACCCACCCTCAACTCACTAACACCTCCCGCTGAGAAGAGAGAGGAAGGAAGGTTGTCGAAGTGCGGGCAGCCCTTGACCAAGGCCTCTGAACTGTGGCTTCAGCCTCTTTCGCCGGAGAGGACGGCGTAGGGGTTGGCAGGGGAAACCAGAGGACGCACAGCAGGAGGCACGCCCGGCAGGCAGTCCTTGGCGTCTTCAACACCAGGGCTTGCCACCGGGCATGCCCGACCAGGAGGAGTGCGGGCGGGTACTCAGGCGGCACGCAGCGGCCGCTTCCTGCGCCCCAGGCCCGCGGCTGGAGTCTGTGGGAATCGCCGGCCTGTGGGAATCGCCGTCCTGCCGGCGCTGTTGCATCGACCGAGGGACCGGCGTCGCACGGTGAGAACAAGGTCATCGCCCGACAGAATCCGGCCCTCGGGATCGCGGTACGCCCGCCGCGCACTCAGACCAGGATGCCTTTCCGCAGGAGGACTTGTTCATGACTGACCGGCCCTTGACGCTCATGGCAGTGCACGCCCACCCCGACGACGAGGCCACCGGAACCGGAGGGGTCCTCGCACGGTACGCGGCGGAGGGCATCCGCACGGTTCTCGTGACCTGTACCGATGGCGGTGGCGGTGACGGGCCCGGGGGCACCAAGCCGGGCGACCCCGAACACGATCCGGCGGCCGTCGCCCTGATGCGCCGTCAAGAACTGGAAGCGAGCTGCGAAGCCCTCAAGATCAGCCACCTGGAAACGCTGGACTACGCCGACTCCGGGATGATGGGCTGGCCGAGCAACGACGCCCCTGGAAGCTTCTGGCAGACGCCCGTGGAGGAAGGCGCCGCCCGACTCGCACAACTCATGCGGCACTACCGGCCCGACGTGGTCGTCACCTATGACGAGAACGGCTTCTACGGCCACCCCGACCACATCCAGGCCCACCGCATCACGATGGCGGCGCTGGAGATGACCACGCTGACACCGAAGGTGTACTGGACGACGATGCCCCGCTCGATGATGCAGCGGTTCGGGGAGATCATGCGTGAGTTCCATGAGGACATGCCGGAGCCTGATCCTGCCGAGGCCGCCGCGATGGCCGAGATCGGCCTCCCCGACGATGAGATCACCACGTGGGTGGACACCACCGCATTCAGCGGTCAGAAGTTCGACGCCCTGGCCGCACACGCCAGTCAGGGCGAGAACATCTTCTTCCTCAAGATGGGCAAGGAGAAGTTCGCCGAGCTGATGGGCACGGAGACCTTCGTACGTGTCCAGGACACCACCGGCGGAACCGTACCCGAGAACGACCTCTTCGCCGGACTGCGCTGACCGGCCGTCCGACCGGGGACCGGGAAAGTCACCAGCCGCACACCACGAACGAGCGCGTCACACACCCGGAGCAGGTCCGCGCGGGTTCGCTCCGGCAGCCCGCGACCACCTGACACCGCACGTGGCCCCCGGCCTAGGCAGTTTCGTTTGGATCAGCTGGTCGTTGGTCTGGGTGTGCCGTTAACAGATGCGCAGTGGGCGCGGATCGAGCCGTTGCTTCCGGACC
>NZ_JBSFJF010000142.1:0-5410 GCF_053597915.1 Streptomyces sp. NPDC001219
GATGCCGCCCTTGGTCTCGATACCGAGGGACAGCGGGGTGACGTCCAGCAGGAGGACGTCCTTGACCTCACCCTTGAGGACACCGGCCTGGAGGGCGGCGCCGACGGCGACGACCTCGTCCGGGTTGACGCCCTTGTGCGGGTCCTTGCCGGTCAGCTCCTTGACCAGCTCGGTCACCGCGGGCATCCGGGTCGAGCCGCCGACCAGGATCACATGATCGATGTCGGAGACCTTGATCCCGGCGTCCTTGATCGCGTTGTGGAACGGCGTCTTGCAGCGTTCCAGCAGGTCAGAGGTGAGCTGCTCGAACTGGGAGCGGGTGAGCTTCTCGTCCAGGTGCAGCGGCCCGTCGGCCGACGCACTCAGGTACGGCAGATTGATCGTGGTCTCGGTCGCCGCCGACAGTTCGATCTTCGCCTTCTCGGCCGCCTCCCGGAGCCGCTGGGTGGCCATCTTGTCCTGGGACAGGTCGATGCCGTACGCGTTCTTGAACTGCTTGGTCAGATAGTCGACGATCCGCTGGTCCCAGTCGTCCCCGCCCAGGTGGGTGTCGCCGTTGGTGGCCTTCACCTCGACGACGCCGTCACCGATCTCCAGCAGTGAGACGTCGAAGGTGCCGCCGCCGAGGTCGAAGACCAGGATGGTCTGGTCGTGCTCCTTGTCGAGGCCGTAGGCCAGGGCCGCCGCGGTCGGCTCGTTGACGATCCGCAGCACCTTCAGGCCCGCGATCTCGCCGGCCTCCTTGGTCGCGGTGCGCTGGGAGTCGTTGAAGTACGCCGGAACGGTGACCACGGCGTCCGTGACGTCCTCGCCCAGATACTCCTCGGCGTCGCGCTTGAGTTTCTGCAGCACCCGCGCGGCGATCTCCTGGGCGGTGTACTGCTTGCCGTCGATGTCGCCGTGGTCCGGGAAGCGCCAGTCCGACTCGCCCATGTGGCGCTTGACCGACCGCGCGGTGCGGTCGACGTTGGTCACCGCCTGCCGCTTGGCGATCTCGCCCACCAGCACATCGCCGCCCTTGGCGAAGCCGACCACCGAGGGGGTCGTCCGGGCGCCCTCGGCGTTGGTGATGACCGTGGGCTCGCCGCCCTCCAGCACACTGACCACCGAGTTCGTCGTACCAAGGTCAATACCCACTGCACGCGCCATGGTCTTCTCCTCACCTTGCGGCCCGCTCGCGGAACGGCCCCGCGTAGGCCTCCTCACCTGCTGATACGGGGAGCAAGCCGCCTCTATTCATCTGCATAAGTCGCGCTGACCCACATGTCAAGATATTCCTATTCAAGGCAAAAGTCCGGTATGCGCCAACCGCTGCCGGGCCACTCCCGGCCGCCGCCCGCCGGTGATCCCGCTCCCGGCGTCCGGCCGCGCCTCGGCGCCTCCCGGGCCGGCAGGGCCCCGCCGCCCGCCGCGCGGCCACCCCCACGCCGGTCCGCCCGCTACCCCAGCGGAGTGATCCGCCGGGGTACGCGCCGCGCGGGCACCGGCGCGGTGCGCCCGGCGGATCACCGGCCGGGCGCACCGCGCGGTCGTGCTCACGCCGTGACGGGTGCCGCGGCCCAGGTGCCGAGGGACATCTCGGCGGTGATGCCGGGGCCGAAGCCCGCCAGCAGCCCGCGCTGGCCCTCGACGGCCGACTCCTCGTCGAACATCCTCGCCAGGGCGTCGAGCACCACGCCGCTGGCGATGTTGCCGTACTCGGTCAGCGTCGCCCGGCTGAAGCGGAACGCCTCGGGTGGCACTTCGAGGAAGCGGCACAGGTCGTCCAGGATGCGCGGACCGCCCGCGTGGACGATGTAGAAGTCCAGTTCACCCGCGTCCCATTGGTGCTGCTCCGCGACGGCCCGCAAGGCCGGGGCGAGCGGCTCCATGGTGCCGGGCACGCGCTTGTCCAACTGGAAGTGGAATCCGGTGGCCCGTATCGCGTAGGAGATCCAGTCCTCGGTGTGCGGGATCAGGTACGAGCTGTTGCGCTCCAGGCGGACGCCGGTACCGCCGCTTCCCCGGACCACGGCGGCGGCCACCGCGTCGCCGAACAGCCCGTTGGACAGCAGCGATCCGACACCCAGATCCGTCGGCTGGTAGCACAGTGAGCAGAACTCGCACGCGACGATGAGGACGTTGGAGTCGGGGTACGCCGTGCAGAAGTCATGGGCCCGGTTGATCGCCGCGCCGCCCGCGGCACAGCCGAGTTGGGCGATCGGCATCTGCCGGGTGTCCGAACGGAAGCCGAGGGTGTTGATGAGCCATGCCGTCAGGGACGGCATCATGAAGCCGGTGCAGGAGACATAGACGATCAAGTCGATCTGGTCCGGCTCCAGTTCGGCCTGGTCGAGCGCCTTGCGCACCACGGCCGGGACGCGGGCCTTGGACTCCTCCTCGTAGACCGCGCTGCGGGAGTCGAGCCCGGGGTGCTTGAGCACCTTGTCGATCGGCTGGATCAGATGCCGCTTGCGGACACCGGTGTGCTCGATCAGGCGGAGCACCAGTCTCAGCTGCGAATGATCCTTGTGCAGCCGTCGCGCGAGTTCGAGGGTGTCGTCCTGGGTGATGACGTATTCAGGGACCGCGATTGCGGGTTTGCACAGAACCGCCATGGGATGGGCTCCTTGCAGACATGTGGCCCGGCAGGGAATTCCCGGATTCCATTTCGGATCGCTGTCGTCCGGTGCCTCCCGCCGCGGTCAACCCGTCCGGAGAACCGGAGTGTTGACCGCGGCGGAATCGGCGGACTGAAATGCGCGACCCTGGAGAGAACTGTGCGCGGGCCAGTCGTCGAAGAATGAACTCTCCCCGTACAGGTGGATCTTCTTTCCGACTTGTAACCGTACGCCAGTGAGGTGAGTTCTGCATGCGCGGCGCCCTGCCCGCATTACCAGGCGACCGGGAGCTCCAGCGGATAGCGCCAGATCGAGGTCGTGTTCCAGCGCACCTCCTCGGCCGGCTGGGCCAGCCGGAGCCCGGGGAAGCGCTCCAGGAGGGAGCCGAGCGCGACCTCCAGCTCCGTGAAGGCGAGCGGGGCGCCCAGGCAGTGGTGGCCGCCCCAGCCGAAGGTCATGTGCGACGGCCGGTCCTCGCGCTCCAGGTCCAGCTCGTCGGGCCGGTCGAACTTCCGGCCGTCCCGGTTTGCGGTCAGGTAGGAGACGTGCACGATGTCCCCGGCCCGGATCGTCACCCCGCTCAGCTCCACGTCCTCGGTGGCGACGCGGGGGATACCGACGCCCTTGCGGAAGGGGATGAACCGCAGCAGCTCCTCCATCGCCTGCGGCAGCCTCTCCGGGTGGGCCCGTACCCTCGCGAGGTCCTTGGGCCGGGTCAGCAGGGTGTAGGCGAGGTTGCCGATCTCGTAGGTGGTGGTGTCCTGGCCGGTGATGAGCAGGACCATGGCCAGGACGGTGAGTTCCTGGTCGTTGAGGAGCTCGTCGCCGTCGCGCGCCGTCGCCAGGGCGCTGATCAGGTCGTCTCCCGGGTGCTGGCGCCGCTTGGCGGTCAGCGTCTTGAAGTACGCGCGCATGTCGGCCTTGGCGCGGACGGCGCTGTCCCGGTTCTCCACGGTGACGTTCATCATCGTCCGTGCGTGCCCGCGCAGTTGCGCCCGGTCGGCCTCGGGGATGTCGAGGACCTCGCAGATCGTCGTCAGCGGCAGCGGGGACGCCAGGCTCTCCATCAGGTCGGCCGGGGAGCCCTGGGCGGTCATCCGGTCCAGCAGGTCGTCGACGACGTGCTGGGTGCGGGCCCGCATCCGCTCGACCTGGCGCGGGGCGAACGCCTTGGAGACCAGACTCCGCAGGCGGCTGCTGGCGGGCGGGTCCATCACGTTGATGGCCTCGTCCTGCACGATCGGCTCGGGAGTCATCCGCGGGAAGTCCCGGCCGATGATGGCGCTGCGGCTGAAGCGCCGGTCGGTCGTCACCGTGCGCACATCCTCGTACCGGGTCACGAGCCAGGCCTCGCCCTCCCCGTAGGGCAGCTTGATGCGGGCAACCGGTTCCTCGGTCAGCAGACGCTTGAGCGTCGGATCGAATTCCAGTGCCTCGGCGTAGTCGAAGGGGCAGTTCCACACGGTGGCGCCGGGTTCCATAATGAACTCCCGAAGTCATAGATGACGAGTGGATTCACCGTCTGTGAAGGCAGAATTGAGGCGCAGGTACCAGTGCGTACCGGGCCGTCAGCCGGCAGTGCGCCCATTCATCCCGGATATCGTAAACACGGGTGTGCGGGGGCGGCTTTACCGTTCGATCACGCTACGGAATGGTGGGTGCCGCGCTCCGCTGTTCCCCGGTGAATTACGGCCGTGGGCGGGTGCCCGGGGTATTGCGCCATAAGGGTGAGCCCGGCTTCCGTACGGTCGGCGAACGGCTCCCGCGGTGCCGGGTCGTCGGCGCGGGAGGGCGGCTACGGCCCGTGCGGCGTCACCTCGGCCGGAAGGGGCGGGCATGGCGGCAAACCTGGTTGCCGGAACGGCAAAAGAGCCGGGACGGAGGTCCCTGGGTGTGCGGCACCCCGGCACGGCTCGTCCTGGTTGCGGTGCGGGCCGCCGTGGAGGCTCACCGGTGATGGCAACGAACAAGGGAGCAGCCATGACGGAGCAGGAGAAGGTCATCCTGATCACCGGCGCGAGCAGCGGCATCGGCGAGGCGACCGCCCGCCGCCTGGCCGCCGACGGACACCGCGTCGTCCTCGGCGCCCGCCGCACCGACCGGCTGGAGAAGCTGTCCCACGACCTCCGCGCCCACGGAGGCACCGCGTCCTACCGGCGCCTGGACGTCACCTCGCTCGACGACATGCGGTCCTTCGTCGACGCGGCGAAAGCGGAACACGGACGGATCGACGTGCTGGTCAACAACGCGGGAGTGATGCCGCTGTCGCCACTGGAGTCGCTGCTGGTGGAGGAGTGGGACCGGATGCTCGATGTGAACGTGCGCGGGGTGCTGCACGGCATCGCCGCCGCACTGCCCGTGATGCGGGCCCAGGGCGCCGGACACGTCGTCAACATCGCGTCGATCGGCGCGTACGAGGTGGTGCCCACCGCCGCGGTCTACTGCGCCACCAAGTTCGCGGTCCGCGCGATCTCCGACGGGCTGCGCCAGGAGTCCACGAACGGCATCCGGGTCAGCGTGGTCTCGCCGGGCGTCACCGAGTCCGAACTCGCGGACACCATCACCGACCCGGCGGCCCGCGACGCCATGACGGCCTACCGCGCCGTGGCCCTGCCGGCCGCGGCCATCGCCGACGCCATCGCCTTCGCGGTCAACCAGCCACCGGAGGTGGATGTGAACGAGGTGGTGGTGCGACCGGCGGCCCGGACCCGGTAGCGGGCGCCGTACGGCAGCGGGCCGGGCCCCCGCCGGGGGGGGGGGGGGGCGGGCCCGCGGGGGCGGGGGGGCCCGGCGAGGGCGGGCCGGGGCGC
>NZ_JBSFJF010000143.1:0-5357 GCF_053597915.1 Streptomyces sp. NPDC001219
CTACGAGAAGACCGCAACCATCTACCTGGCCGGACTCCACATCGCAGGCATCTTCCTCTGGTCAGCCAGATGATCCAAACGAAACTGCCTAGGCGTCCCAGGACCGGATGCGCTTGGCCAGGGACGCGGCCGCCGCTCCCGGGTCGTCCGCCTCGGTGATCGCGCGGACCACGACGACCCGCCGGGCACCGGCCCGCAGCACCTCGTCCAGATTCCCGGCGTCGATCCCGCCGATCGCGAACCAGGGGCGCTCGGGGGCGCGGGCGGCGGTGTAGCGGACCAGGTCGAGGCCGGGGGCGTGGCGGCCCGGCTTGGTGGGCGTGGGCCAGCAGGGGCCCGTGCAGAAGTAGTCCACCCCGTCCTCGGTCAGCGCGGCGTCCACCTCCGGCTCGGCGTGGGTGGAGCGGCCTATGAGGACGTCCTGGCCGAGCAGGGCGCGGGCGGCCGGGACGGGCAGATCGCCCTGGCCGAGGTGCAGCACCTGGCTGCCGGCCGCGTGCGCGACATCCGCCCGGTCGTTGACCGCGAGCAGTGTGCCGTGCCGCCGGCAGGCGTCCGCGAAGACCTCCAGATGCCGGAGCTCCTCGCCGGCCTCCATGCCCTTGTCGCGCAGCTGGACGATGTCCACGCCCGAGGAGAGCACCGCGTCCAGGAACTGCGGGAGGTCGCCCTGCCGCTTCCGGGCGTCCGTGCAGAGGTAGAGCCGGGCGTCGGCCAGGGCCTGTCGTGCGGTGGTCATCGGGCGGCTTCCCCCCAGGTCGGGGGCGTACGGGCCGGGCCTTCCGGCACGTACGCCCCTCGGGTGCGGTTACGGATGCGGGTGCGGCGGCCTCAGGGGAGCGCGCCGCGCCGGGCGGGTCAGACGGCGAGCGCCTGGGCCCGGCGCTTCACCTCCGTACCGCGATTCTCGCGCAGCGCCTGGGCGGGCGTGCCGGGCAGGCTCTCATCCGGGGTGAACAGCCACTCCAGCATCTCCGCGTCGGTGAAGCCGTCGTCCTTGAGGAGGGTGAGGGTACCGACGAGGCCCTTGACCACCTTGTCGTCCTGGATGAAATCGGCGGGCACGTGCAGCGCCCTGTTCTCGCCGCGGCGCACCGCGATCAGCTGGCCCTCCTTGACCAGCTGCCGGACACGCGTCACCTCGACGCCGAGCTGTTCGGCGATGTCGGGGAGGGTGAGCCAGGCGGGGACGAGTCCATCGATGTTTGCGTCAATCTCGGTCACAGGACAAGCCTGCCACCTCGCACTGACAGCCGGTAGCCGGGCATCGCCATCAGGGGCTTCCTGCACACCGGAGGGTGACGGCGGCCGCCCGGCAACCGGCGGCCCGGTGTCCGCTACACGGCCGCGGCCTTCAGCGGTACGGACGCGTTCGCCGCCCGCTCCCGGTCCAGTGCGACGCCCCGCTCGATCAGCTTGCGCCCCTGGGCGAGGTCCCGCGGCCGCCCGACGGCCAGCAGCGCGACGAGCCGTCCCTCCCGCAGCCAGATCACCGACCAGGCGGCCCCGGCCGGGTCGCCGCGCCAGACCAGTTCGTCGGCGTTCCCGTGATGGCCCGCGTACTGCACGAAGCGGCCGAACTGCTCCGACCAGAAGTACGGGACGGGGTCGTAGACCAGCCCTTCGGCGTCGCCGCGGGCGATGTTCTCGGCGACCGTACGGGGGCCCTGGAGGGCGTTGTCCCAGTGGTGGATCAGCAGGCGGGTGGCGTAGCGGGCGGACGGGAAGGAGGCGCAGTCGCCGACCGCGTAGACGTCGGGGACGGAGGTGCGCAGCCGGTCGTCGGTGAGGACGGAGCCGTCCTGCGGGGAGACCTCGACGCCGGAGCCGGCCAGCCATGCGGTCGCGGGGCGGGCACCGATGCCGATGACCACCGCGTCGGCGGGCAGCGTCGCGCCGTCCGCGAGGGTGACCGCGCCGGCGGTGACGGACGCGACCCGGGCGCCGGTGCGCAGCTCGGCCCCGGCGTCCGTGTACCAGCCGGTCATGTGGGCGGCCACCTCGGCGGGCAGCGCACCGGCCAGCGGGCGGTCGGCGGCCTCGACGACGGTGACCGCGCAGCCCGCCTCGCGGGCGGCGGTCGCGAACTCGGCGCCGATCCAGCCGGCCCCGACGACCACGATCTCGTGCTGGGCGGCGAGCACCGGGCGCAGCCGTTCGGCGTCGTCGAGGGTGCGCAGCAGATGGACGCCGGGCATGCCCTCACTGCCGGGCAGCACGATCGGGTCGGCACCGGTGGCGATGACCGCGTAGTCGTAGGGGACCGGCCCCTCGGCCGTCTCGACGAGGTGGGCGTCCGGTACCAGGCCGGTGACCGGGCGGCCCAGGTGGAGGTCGATGTCGAGCCCGGCGAAGTCGATGTCGAAGGCGGCGCCCTCGGCCTTGCCCAGCAGGAGGGCCTTGGACAGCGGCGGGCGGTCGTAGGGCTGGTGCGGCTCGTCACCGAGGAGCGTGATCGCGCCGCGCCAGCCCTGTTCGCGCAGGGCGACCGCGGTCTGCACACCCGCGATTCCGGCGCCGACGATCACGACGCGCGGCGTGTGGTCAGGGGCCTGGGAGGACTTGCTCTGCTCGCTCACCCGATCACTCTAGGACGGCCCGTGACGCCGCCCGCAGCAGCACGCAAGGAGATCTCTGACACACCGTCACCGCCGCGGGACCCGGAGTACGGGCCCCCGGGGCCGGAGGACGGTCCCTTACGGCCCGTCGCGGCACCGTACTAGGGTGACGGTTACACGCACTCGCGGGAGCCCGGACGCACCGGGCTGAGAGGGAGGCTGGCCGGCCTCCGACCGTACGAACCTGATCCGGGTCATGCCGGCGAAGGGAGGGGCTGAACTCTCATGCACGCATCTGCCACACCGACGGGACCGGCCGCGCCGCGTCCTGATGTGCTCGTCCTCGGCGGCGGCGTCATCGGCCTGGTCACCGCCTGGCGGGCGGCCGGCCGCGGGCTCACCGTCGCGCTGGCCGACCCCGCGCCCGGCGGCGGCGCGGCCCGGGTCGCGGCCGGGATGCTGGCCGCGGTCACCGAGCTCCACTACGGCGAGCAGACCCTGCTGGGCCTCAATCTCGCCTCGGCGCAGCGCTACCCCCGCTTCACCCAGGAGCTGGAGGAGGCCACCGGGCAGCGGATCGGCTACCGGCGCTGCGGCACCCTGGCCGTCGCGCTGGACGCCGACGACCGTGCCCACCTGCGCGAGCTGCACGCCCTGCAGACCCGCTCCGGGCTGGACTCCCAGTGGCTCACCGGCCGCGAGTGCCGCCGCCTGGAGCCGATGCTGGCTCCCGGGGTGCGCGGCGGGCTGCGGGTGGACGGCGACCACCAGGTCGATCCGCGGCGGCTGGTGAGCGCCCTGCTGACCGCCTGTGAGCGCGCCGGAGTGGCGTTCCACCGGAGCGCGGCGGTGCGGCTGACGGTCGGCGGCGGGCGCGCCACGGGGGCCGAACTCGCCGACGGCACACGGCTGTCGGCCGGCCAGGTCGTCCTGGCCACCGGCAGCCACAGCGGCCGGCTCGCCGGGGTCCCCGACGAGGTGCTGCCGCCGGTGCGGCCGGTCAAGGGCCAGGTGCTGCGGCTGCGGCTGCCACGGGTGCCCGCCGGCAGTCCCGCCTTCCTGTCGCGCACCGTACGGGCCGTGGTGCGCGGCGGGCCCCTCTACCTGGTGCCGCGGGAGAACGGCGAGCTGGTCGTCGGCGCCACCAGCGAGGAGCTGGGCTGGGACACCACGGTGACCGCGGGCGGGGTCTACGAGCTGCTGCGGGACGCCCATGAGCTGGTCCCGGGCATCACCGAGCTGGCGCTGACCGAGACCTGCGCCGGGCTGCGCCCCACCTCCCCCGACAACGCGCCGCTCCTGGGGCCGACCGCCCTGCCCGGCCTCCACCTGGCCACCGGCCACCACCGCAACGGTGTGCTGCTGACGCCGGTCACCGGTGACGCGATGGCCGAGGCGCTGGCCACCGGGAGCCTCCCCGAAGAGGCCCGCCCCTTCTCCCCCGCGCGCTTCTCCCCCGCCACGACGGGGCCGGAGCGCACCCGCGCCCCCGAGGAGCAGCCCGTATGAGCAAGCGAACCGTGACCAGGCGCGCGGGTGGCGACGGCGCACCCGCCGAACGAAGCGAGGCCGGCGCATGAGCGCGTCCACCGTGTCCGTGTCCGTCAACGGCGAGACCCGGGAGATCCCCGGCGGACTCACCCTCGACCGGCTCGTCGCGACCCTGTCCCAGGCACCCGCCGGGGTGGCCGCGGCGGTCAACGAAACCGTGGTGCCGCGCACCCAGTGGCCCACCACCCCGCTCGGCGACGGCGACCGCGTCGAGGTGCTCACCGCGGTCCAGGGAGGCTGATCCGCAGACATGACCGACGATCCGTTCACCCTCGCCGGCACCACCTTCGCGTCCCGGCTGATCATGGGGACCGGCGGCGCGCCCAGCCTCGACGTGATGGAGCGGGCGCTGCTCGCCTCCGGTACGGAGCTGACCACGGTCGCCATGCGGCGGCTGGACCCGACCGTGCAGGGCTCGGTGCTGTCCGTACTGGAACGCCACAAGATCCAGGTGCTGCCGAACACCGCGGGCTGCTTCACCGCCGGTGAGGCGGTGCTCACCGCCCGGCTCGCCCGCGAGGCGCTCGGCACGGACTGGGTCAAGCTGGAGGTCGTCGCCGACGAGCGGACCCTGCTGCCCGACCCCATCGAGCTCCTCGACGCCGCCGAGACCCTCGTGGACGACGGCTTCACCGTGCTGCCCTACACGAACGACGACCCGGTGCTGGCCCGCAAGCTGGAGGACGTGGGCTGCGCCGCGATCATGCCCCTGGGCTCGCCGATCGGCTCCGGCCTGGGCATCCGCAACCCGCACAACTTCCAGCTGATCACCGAACGGGCCACCGTCCCCGTCATCCTCGACGCGGGCGCCGGCACGGCCTCGGACGCCGCCCTCGCCATGGAACTGGGCTGCGCCGCGGTGATGCTGGCCTCCGCGGTGACCCGGGCCCAGGAGCCGGAGCTGATGGCGACGGCCATGCGAAGCGCCGTGGCGGCGGGCCGGCTGGCGCGGCGGGCCGGCCGAATCCCCCGTCGCCATTTCGCTGTGGCGTCCTCGCCGGCTGAAGGTGTGGCCGCGTTTGACCCTGAGCGGCCGGCTTTTTAGCCCCCCACGTTTTCGGCTTTCCCGCCGTGGTGGTTTCGCGCCGTTGCGGGTCCGCTGCGCGGGGCTTGGGCGCGGGTGATGCTTGTCAGTTCCCGCCGTTGCGCCTGCGGCGGGCCGGTCCGCTGCGCGGGGCTGTCGGGTGCGGTGACGGGCCTGCGCGGGTGGGGTGTGCCGGACTGCTTCGCTTTACGTCCGGCACACCC
>NZ_JBSFJF010000144.1:0-5220 GCF_053597915.1 Streptomyces sp. NPDC001219
CGCTACGAGAAGACCGCAACCATCTACCTGGCCGGACTCCACATCGCAGGCATCTTCCTCTGGTCAGCCAGATGATCCAAACGAAACTGCCTAGGGCCTGTCGTTTGGGCTCCCGCTTGGGCAGTGTCCTGGGCGCTGGGCGAGAGCCGTGCGCTGGGCCGGAGTGAGCCTTCCGTGCTGGGCTGTGACCAGGTGGGCGCCGGAGGAAGTGCGCTGAAGCGCCAGTGGTCCGCAGACTTCTGCCTGGTGCTCGGCGGCTTGTACAGCAGTGGCGGTGCGCGCCTTTGGCCAGCCGAGGGCGGCGGCGAGTTCGCTGGTGGTGAGGGGCCGGGCCGCGTGGAGGAGGGCGGCGAGTACGGTAATCGCGTCCTCGAGGGGCACGGTGGTCGACGGGCTGGTCATGTCCCGGTGGATTCCGACGAAGAATTTGTGCATGGCCTGGAGCCGTGCGCCTGCGGGGGTGCTGGGTCCGAACAGGTTGGCACCCTCCTGGGCGGTCTCGGCCCACACCGCGTTCTTGTGGGCGCTGGTCAGCCAGGCGCGGAGCCAGACGTCGTCATCGATGACGTGGTGGGCGCGGCGTCGGCCGGGCTCGTACTTGCGTGTGAGGACATCGAGCCCTTCGAGGTATCCCACGGCCTTGGACACCGAGGCCGGGCTGACTCGCAGCCGTTGGGCGAGTTCCGCAGCAGTTCGCGTACCAGAGGGGGTAGTTACCAGGCAGACCAGCACCCTGGCGGCCGTGCGGGGCAGACCGGTCGCGATCATCATGGTCGCGAATCTGTCCATGTAGGCGTGGACGGCGGCGGGGTCCCGCCCGTGCGTGGCCTCGGCACCGGTGGACGGTGGCGTCGCGGGCCGAGGTGGCCGGTTGCGTCGCTGCCAGGCGCTGGCCCGGTCGGCGTGTTCCGCGCGGTAGCCGCCCGGCCCGCCGTTGCGGGCAACCTCCCTGCTGACGGTCGAAGTCGGCCGTCCCAGTCGTCGGGCGATCGCGGCGTACGGCAAGTCCTCGGCCAGTCCCGCCTCGATGTCCCTGCGGTCCTCCGCGGTGAGTCTCCCGCCGCCCATATCCGCCCTCCCACCGTGGGCACCGCGAGCCGGCCGGCGTGACCGACTCCGCACACCCCCATGCGTTGCGTTAGCCGTCACCGGCAACGCTACAAGATCCGGGAAACTCCCTGATTCCCGGAGATTCCAATGCTTACACCGCTTCTGCGGATACATGTGCACCGTAGCTTTCAGGTGTCGCGAAAAGATGAAACCAAGGGGTTCACATGGAAGAGGCCACGTCCGCAGCGCACGTCACCCGCAGGGACCACGAAGCCGCCCAGCGGGTGCTCGACCAAGCGGTGCGGGAAGGGGGAGTGCCAGGAATTCTTGCTCAGGTCCATGACGGCGGCGGGCACTGGTTCGGCACGGCGGGGGTCGCTGACACACGGACTCGTCGGGCGCGCGGGCATGAGGACCGGTTCCGGATCGGCAGCATCACCAAGACCTTCACCGCCACAGTGATCCTGCAACTCGTGACGGAGGGCCAACTGGCCGTGGAGGACACGGTGGAGCGATTGCTGCCGGGTGTGGTCACCGGGAACGGGCACGACGGCAACACGATCACAGTCCGACAGCTCCTCAACCACACCAGCGGAGTCTTCAGCCACACCAGCGACCAGCCGGCACTGAGCAAGCAGGAAAGCTACACGCCCGAAGAACTCGTGGAGATCGCCATGTCACATCCGGCCGACTTCCCGGCGGGGACGGGCTGGGCGTACTCCAACACCAACTACATTCTCGCCGGGATGATCGTTGAGCAGGTGACCGGCCGGATGCTCGCCGATGAGATCGCTGACCGTCTCGCCCGCCCGCTCGGTCTGACGGGAACCTCCCTGCCACTCGGCGCCGACCCGGTGCTCTCCGAACCTCATTCGAGCCACTACACCAAATTGTTCTCCCCCGATCCGGACGCCACGGTCTACAACGTCACAGAGCTGGAGACGAGTCCGTACTGGGCGGCGGGCGGCATGATCTCCACTGTCGCCGACCTCAACCGGTTCTTCACAGCACTGCTCGGAGGGCGCCTCCTCCGGCCGGAACAACAGCGCGAGATGTTCACCATGGTCCCGACGGAAAGCTGGCTTCCGGGGGCCACCTACGGTCTCGGCATCTCCCGCCTGACCCTGCCCTCCGGCACGGCGGTCTGGGGTATGGGCGGCGCGCTCTTCGGCTCCTGGTCGTACGTCTACGGCACACGCGATGGCACACACACGCTCGCAGTGAATACCAACGCCGACTGGGCAACGGGACGTTGGGAGGACCCCATCCGCATCTTCACCGACCTCCTGGAGGCCGAGTTCAGCCGCAGAGCCGACTCGGGCACCGCACGAGGCAATCGGGCTCTCTTGTTTGGATCATCAACCTCAGAGTCGAACTGATACCAACGAAACTGCCTAGTCGCCACAGCGCCCCGCGAGGCGGATATCCGGGTCAGGTGGTGCGGCTAACCCGTCGGTCACCCAATGAGCGCCCTAATTTGGCGTATCGCCGGAGTGCGGTGCCGGGCTCCCCTGGGTGACCTGGGCGGCGCTGCGCTCGTTGAAGGCGCACATAGTCCCCCACGTGACCCGTCAGGGCCTCGCAGCCGTTCGCGCAGCGAGGCCCTGACCGGTGTTCAGGGGAGGTCTACCGCGCGCTGCCGGCACCCGCCTGAGCGCCTGGCCGCCCACTGAGCGATCACTCCCATCATCCAGGACAAGGAACATCCATGTCTGAGATCACCTCTCAGGCCGAGCTCGCCCGCTCACGAGCGTCTGTCGCGAAAGTGCTGGTCACGGCCGCTCGTTGAGGACTGCGACTGACGCACAGCAAGTTGCTCGTATCTCATGGCGGCAGCGCCACCGCGCAGGAGCTTCTGACGGTTGCGGACTCGGTCCGCCGGAACCGGGATCGTTGCCTTGATCCCGCCAGAAGTGCGAACGACTCACGGCTGAACGGAAAGCCATCGCGAAAACGCAGGAGATGCATGGGGATATCCCCGTATGTGCGCCCACTGGCGCTGCACCGTCGCAGCCGTGATGATCTGAAACAGCCTTGACCTCAACCAGACTTGAGGTCCTAGCTTGGTAATCATGACGACCATAAGCACCCCGCAGAATGGCACCACCACGCCCGGCCAGCGGCCCATCGCCCTGGTCGCCTGGGGCGCCACCGAGGCGATCCTGCGGCACTCGCAGGAGGCCCTGGCACGCATCGACATGACCCAGCCCCAGTGGTGGGCGCTCAACAACATCGTCCGGGCTGAGCACGGCCTCACCAGGGAGGAGATCCGCGCCTTGGCCGTGCCCTGCGGCATGGGCACCCAGGTGATGGTCCATGCCGCCGACGCCCTCGTACACCGGGGCTGGCTCGACATCGGCGCGGACGGCCGGCTGACGCTCACGGAGCGGGGCCGCGAGGGCCTGGCGACGGCGAAGGGACGCATGGGCCGGGTGCGCGCGGAACTCCTCGGCGACATCACGGACGAGGAGTACGCGACCGCGGTCTCCGTGCTCCAGCGCGTCACCGACAACCTCACCCAGGGGCTGTTGTGAAGGTGCTGGTCACAGTCATTCGTTGATGGCCGCGACCAGCACGGTCGCCTCGTAGCGAACGGCAAGCTTGTCGTATCTCGTTGCCACCGCGCGGTGGCGCTTGAGTCGATTGATCCCGCATTCAACTGCATGGCGCTCTTCGTAGTCGGCCTTGTCGAACTTGGGCGGGTGACCGCCGCGGAAGCCGAGTTTCTTGCGGTTGCGGATCTGGTCGGCCTTCTCCGGGATGGTGCAGCGGATGCCGTGTCTGCGCAGGTAGGCGCGGTTCGCGCGGGAGCCGTACGCCTTGTCGGCGTACGCGCCCCGGCGGGTTGCTGGTGGGCCCGGGCGATCGTGGAGTCCACGCTCATGTCCCATGTGATCAGGCCTTTCGCATCGGCTTCGGCTTGAGCTGCTCGAAGATCCGCTGCCAGGTGCCATCGCGCCACGGCGCGCCGGTCCTGGTCCGCCACCGTATGCGCGACATCGGCGACCTCGCCGCAGTCGGCCTGGGTCAGATCACCAGGGCCGTCAAGCACCGGCTCAGGCAGATCCAGTACCGCCCGGACCTTGTCGACAGCTGCCTCACCGGCACCGGCCTGACCATGGATGGCTGACCGGGCATCACCCAGGTCACGTTCAGCATCCCAGGCAGGCTGTGGGCTCCTCCTCGACGGGCCCACGGCCGGTCACGTGCTGCGGCTCCACGCGTCGACTGTGGCGGCGGCCCAGGCCCTGAGGCGTTCCGGGAACTCTTCGGCGGGGAACGTCCCGTCGACAGCGACATCTTCGATCGTCACGGAGAAACGGGGCGGCGGCGCGTCCCGTTGCGGCAGTGCTGCCTCGCAGGCGACTTGTGAAGGCATGTCCGTCACGCGATGGGAGTTGCCACGACGAGCCCGACCGACAAGCCGGTTCACTTCGCTGAGGCCGCCTTCGAGATAGGCGTGCAGGAGCGCCCATGCCATCGCACCGTCGTCAGCGGGAAGCCGACTGGGGTGCTGGAACAGGAAGCAAGAGACCGAAACGCCGTGCAACGGCCCCCACGGGGCCTGCCGTTCATGGTCCAATGCGAGCAAGGCATGGAAAAGATCGCCACAGGATCGTGGGCCCACGGACACACCGCACTCCGCGCAGGATTCCATGTCTCCTCCTTGATCGTCGAAGCGCAGCGTAGGACGTTCGCGACAGTCGCGCAGCTGAAATCCTGGATGGTACCGACATCACATATTCAAGCTCAGTAGCAACTGCTTGACCGGGGTGGATGACCGGTTCTGGGCGTGCGGTCCGTAACCCGCTGTCCGCCCACCCACCGGGCCGCCGTACGCCCCGGCATCAGCCGCTCCATGGCCCAGCGCTACCTCAAACACCTCGAATACGGCAGCCACCCCACCGTCACCCTGGATTACGGCGACGACGCCGGACGCCCCGAACACCGTTACCCGTGGGCGGGCACAAGCTGACCGGACGGTGCTGCGGGGGCACGTACCCCAGGACGCCCGGCGAAGCCCCGGGGACCTACCCCAGCCATGCCCCGCCCCGCATCAGTACTGATCTCGCGACTAGGGCGTGTCTCTTTGACGGGCTGATCAGTTGATCGGATGTGTCTCTCCGATTAGTGATCACTGATGCGATGTGGGACCGGATCGAGCCGCTG
>NZ_JBSFJF010000145.1:0-5093 GCF_053597915.1 Streptomyces sp. NPDC001219
GGCGCACCACCGGTGTACGTGGGCTTCGGCAGCTTGCCGCTGCACGGGGCGCCGGACGCCGCCCGGGTGGCGCAGTGCGTGGCTACCCGGCTGCCTCTCTCAGAAGCCGAAGTCCTGCGTCCACCACGGGCCGCCGGACCCGGAGTGGGCACCGACGCCGAGGGTCTTGTACTCGCAGTTGAGGATGTTGGCGCGATGGCCGGGGCTGTTCATCCAGGAGTCCATGACGGCCTCCGCGTCGGCCTGGCCGCGGGCTATGTTCTCGCCGCCGAGGTCGTCGACGCCCGCATCGCGGGCGCGGTCCCAGGGAGTGTCGCCGTCCGGGTCGGTGTGGTCGAAGAAGCCGCGCCGGGCCATGTCGTCACTGAAGTCCTGGGCGAGACCGGCCAGTTCCTTGTCCGCCGTCACGGGGGAGCAGCCGGCCTGGGCACGCTCCTCGTTGACCAGGGACAGGACCTGCGTCTCGGCGGACGACTGGGTGTCGGGGGCCTTCGACGCCGCCACGGTGCGCTCGGGCGCCGCGGAGGCGGTCCGCTTCGCGGGCTCGGCCGACCGCTGCGAACCGGCCGACCCGGTGGGGGACGTGGACGGCTGGTGCGGGGCGGGGGACACCGGGCGGGTGGCCCTGGCCGAGGGGCGCCCGCTGTCAGGGGCCTTGGCACGGGCTCCGCCGCGGCTCGCCTCCTCGCCGGCGCGGTCGGACGGCGACGCCGAGACACCGCCCAGCGGCTCGGTGGCCTCCGGCAGCGCGCCGGCCCGGACCCGCTCACCCTGCTCGCCGTCCACACCCCCGTCGAACTGACCGTGGCCGGGGACCAGTCCGGAGGCGACCGCCACGGCCCCCATCGCCACCACCGCGGAGACGCCGAGCAGTCCGGTCCGGACGGGCGTCATGCCACGGCCGCGCGCGGCGCGGGGTCCACGGTGCCGGGTCGCGTCCGGCGCGCCGGCCGTCGGAGCGTCAACCGGCCCCGTACCGGGGGCTTGCGGGGCAAGGGGGGCAGAGCGTCGATGGCGGCCCATCCGCTGTCTTCCTTCCACCGGCGAAAGCACCGGCTCGACTGGAGCGGCTACGCCGCACAGCTTTCCTGGCGTCAAGATGACTCACCCATAAGGGTGAGCCTCGCTGACGGGGGACTGTACGCCATGGCGCGAGGGGCGGAAGTGACCTCTGCGCAATCGGACAGTTAGCGTGCACACATGAATGAAGCTGTCCGAGTGACCGCGTGGGTCCGTGGCCGGGTCCAGGGTGTCGGTTTCCGCTGGTTCACCCGGGCGAACGCCCTTCGCATCGGCGAACTCGCCGGATTCGCCGTCAATCTGGGTGACGGCCGCGTCCAGGTGGTCGCCGAGGGCCCGAAGGACCACTGCGACCAGTTGCTCGACTGGCTCCGCACCGGAGACACGCCCGGGCGGGTCGACGGAGTCACTGAGATATGGGACACGCCCCGCGGGGGTTACGACGGCTTCGAGATCCGCTGATCCGGCCCGCCGGAACCGCCCGTACGGGCGTCGGGGACGATCTTTCGGACGCGTCCTTGTCAGCTGCTTACGGGAGATAAGGCCTGGTGGTTGCCAACTCGGCCGACCCGTGCAAGGCTGCCGCTGTACGGATGATCTCCACGCCCCGGCGGGACCTTTCTGGAGAGTCGGCGCAGTGCCCTCACGGCCGCGCACTCTCAGGTGCCCGAGGATACGGGGTGTGATCGTGTTGACCGTCAAACCGTTTGGTGAGACTCTGGAATCCCCGCGCACCTTAGCTGTTTGGCATTGAGTACACCAGAGAATGACAAGCACCGCGGGTGCGAATCCCTCACGACCCACACCGCTTCGGTCGGTCACTCATTGTGGAGGACCATCCATCATGGCAAAGGCGCTTCTCGGTTACGTCGGCGGCTCCGACCCCCGAGTCCTCTCCGAGATGCGACGGCTTCAGCAGCGCGTCCAAGACCTGGAATCCGAGCTGATTCGGATGCAGGCCGAAAACGACATGCTGTCGGCTGCCGCACGTCGCGACGACTCGATGCTCGACATCGACGTACCCCAGGCGGAGCCCGCGCTCACCTGACCCCGACCTCAGGGCCGGTAGAGCTGCTCGCCAGCCGCTTGAGGCACCGCTCTCTTCAAGATCTGCAAGGGACGCTTCGGCGTCCCTTCGTCGTTTCCGCCTTTTCTTGCTGCGGCTTTTCCGCGGACCACGTTGTCGCTCAGCCCTGACGGCCCTCCCTTACCGCATGATGTGCCCTGCGCTTTCGGCAGTGAAACCGAAAATGAACGGCGCGGTATACCGGGGGGCCGTACGGGCCGGGCAGCGCCCCGGAATGTTGGGGTCACCCGCCGAGGAGTGGCCGGTAGAGTCCCACGGCGTGCATCTCAAGAGTCTGACCCTGCGAGGTTTCAAGTCCTTCGCCTCCACCACGACGCTGCGCTTCGAGCCGGGCATCACCTGCGTCGTGGGCCCCAACGGCTCCGGCAAGTCCAACGTCGTGGACGCGCTGTCCTGGGTCATGGGCGAGCAGGGCGCCAAGTCCCTGCGTGGCGGGAAGATGGAGGACGTCATCTTCGCCGGGACGACCGGGCGTCCGCCGCTCGGGCGTGCCGAGGTCTCGCTCACCATCGACAATTCCGACGGCGCACTGCCGATCGAGTACGCCGAAGTCACCCTCACCCGGATCATGTTCCGCAATGGCGGCAGTGAGTACCAGATCAACGGTGACACCTGCCGGCTGCTGGATATCCAGGAATTGCTCTCCGATTCCGGCATCGGCCGGGAGATGCATGTCATCGTCGGGCAGGGCCAGCTCGACTCCGTGCTGCACGCCGACCCGATGGGGCGCCGGGCCTTCATCGAGGAGGCGGCCGGCGTCCTCAAGCACCGCAAGCGCAAGGAGAAGGCGCTGCGGAAGCTGGAGGCGATGAAGGCCAACCTCGCCCGGGTCCAGGACCTGACCGACGAGCTGCGGCGCCAGCTCAAGCCGCTGGGGCGGCAGGCCGCGGTCGCCCGGCGCGCCGCCGTCATCCAGGCGGACCTGCGCGACGCCCGGCTGCGGCTGCTCGCCGACGACCTTGTCACCCTGCGCCGGGCACTCCGGGCCGAGATCGCGGACGAGGCGGCCCTCAAGGAACGCAGGCAGGCCGCCGAGGAGCGGCTGCGCACGGCCCAGCAGCGGGAGGCGGTGCTGGAGGAGGAGGTCCGTACGCTGACGCCGCGGGTGCAGCGGGCTCAGCAGACCTGGTACGAGCTGTCGCAGCTCGCGGAGCGGGTGCGCGGCACGATCTCGCTGGCCGAGGCGCGGGTCAAGAGCGCCACGGCGGCCCCGCCGGAGGAGCGGCACGGCCGCGACCCCGAGGACATGGAGCGGGAGGCGGCCCGTATCCGTGAGCAGGAGGCGGAGTTGACGGCCGCGCTGGAGGCGGCGAGCCGGGCGCTGGAGGACACCGTCGAACACCGTGCCGGGCTGGAGCGGCAGTTGGCGGACGAGGAGCGGCGGCTGCGGGACGTGGCCCGCGCCATCGCCGACCGCCGTGAGGGCCTGGCCCGGCTGAGCGGTCAGGTCACCGCCGCCCGGGGCCGGGCGGCCTCGGCACAGGCGGAGATCGGTCGGCTCGCCGAGGCCAGGGACGCCGCCCGGCAGCGGGCGGACGCCGCCCAGGAGGAGTACGAGCAGCTCAGGGCCGAGGTCGACGGGCTGCACGCGGACGACGAGGAGATCGCGGAGCGGCACGAGGCGGCCCGCCGGGAGCTGGCGGAGACGGAGCACGCGCTGACCGCCGCGCGCGAGGCGCTGACCGCGGCCGAGCGCGAGCGGGCCGCGACCGCCGCCCGGCACGACGCGCTGGCGCTCGGGCTGCGCCGCAAGGACGGCACCGGTGCGCTGCTGGCCGCGGCGGACCGCCTCACCGGCCTGCTCGGGCCGGCGGCGGAACTGCTGACCGTCACTCCCGGCTTCGAGATCCCGGTGGCGGCGGCACTGGGCGCGGCCGCCGACGCCGTCGCCGTCACCGACGCGGCCACCGCCGCCGAGGCCATCCGGCTGCTGCGCAAGGAGGACGCGGGGCGGGCGGCGATGGTGCTGGGCGGACCAGGGGGACGTGGCGGGACGGGAAGGGTGCCCGCGCCCGCACGGGCGGTGGAGGCCGTGGAGGGTGAGGAAGCCGCGGAGGCCGTTGGGGCTGCCGGGGGCGGTGAGGTCTCCAGGACTTCCGGGATCGGTGAGATCCCCAGGGCTGCCGGGACTGCCAGTGGTCCGGGGGCCGGTGGGGTTCGTGGGAGCGGTGGGGGTGATGGTTTCACCGGTACGGCCGAGGGGGCCGTGGTGGACGTGTGTGAGGGGGTGGCCGGGGCGACGGGTGTGTCCGAGGCGGGCGGGCACCGGGTCCCGGGGCCCCGTTCGTCGCCCGTACCGGCGGCGGATCTGGTCCGGGGGCCCGGGGAACTGACCGCCGCCGTGGGCCGGTTGCTGCGGGATGTGGTCGTGGTCGGGACGCTGGAGGACGCCGAGGACCTGGTGGCCACGCGGCCGGAGCTGACGGCGGTGACCGGTGCGGGCGATCTGCTCGGGGCGCATTTCGCGCAGGGGGGTTCCGCCGGGGCGCCGAGCCTGCTGGAGGTGCAGGCCTCCGTCGACGAGGCGGCGGCCGAGCTGGAGGAACTGGCGGCGCGCTGTGCGGAGCTGGCGGAGGCGCAGCGGGCCGCGGCGGAACGCCGTACCGCGGGGGCCGCGCTGGTCGAGGAGCTGGCCGAGCGGTGGCGGGCGGCGGACCGGGAGAAGTCGAAGGTCGCCGGGGACCTGGGCCGGCTCGGCGGGCAGGCGCGGGCGGCCGCGGGCGAGGCCGAGCGCTGCGACGCGGCGGCGGCCAAGGCCGAGGGGGCGCTGCTGCGGGCCACCGAGGAGGCCGAGGAGCTGGCCGAGCGGCTCGCGGTGGCCGAGGAGGAGCCGGGCGTCGGTGAGGAGGAACCGGACACCTCCGTACGGGACCGGCTGGCCGCCGACGGGGCCTCATCGGCGGCTCGGCCGCCGACCGGCTCGGCGCGCGCGGGGTCATCATCGCCGGCTGCGCCCTGCGGACCGTCGGCTTCGGCCTCTTCGCGC
>NZ_JBSFJF010000146.1:0-4891 GCF_053597915.1 Streptomyces sp. NPDC001219
CCCGCCGCATGAACCACGGCATCCACCGCACACCCGGACAACAACTCCTGGACGGCGTTCCGGTCCGAGACGTCGCAGGCAGCCACCGTCACCTGGACGCCCAGGCCGGACAGCTCCGCCTGCAGCTCAGCCGCGCCAGGAGCCTCCCGACCACGACGGCTCGTCAGGACGAGATGCTCGGCACCGCGCTCAGCCGCCCAACGCGCCACCCGCGCACCCAACGCACCCGTACCACCCGTAATCAACACCGTCCCACGCGGCCGCCAACCATCGGCCGCGTCCCCACCGGGAGCGTGTGCCAGCCGACGCCCGAAGACCCCCGACGCCCGCACCGCCACCTGATCCTCACCACCATCAGCGAGAACCCCAACCAGGCGATCAACCACCCCACGGTCCACAACCTCCGGCATGTCCACCAGACCACCCCAACGATCCGGCAACTCCAAGGCAGCCACCCGACCCACACCCCACACCGCCGCGCCCGCCGCGTCCGGACCGTCATCAGACTGACCCGTGGCAACAGCGCCCCGCGTCACCACCCACACACGCCCACCCACACACGCATCCCCCAACGCCTGCACCACCACCGCAGCCCGCACCACATCCGCCGGCACCCCCTCACCAGATGGTTCGCCCGCCGTGCCGCCCGGCAGCACCAGCACGCCCGCGACGGCGTCACCCTCGAACCCCGCAAACCGCTCGGCCAGCGCAACCCGATCCACGTCCGGGCCGCAGGCCACCCGCTCAACCCGCACGCCACATGCCGCCAGCCCCTCCACCACCGAAGAGGCCCAGCCCGAGACCGCCGTGCCCTCCGGCACCACCACCAGCCAACGCCCGGACAGCTTTTCCCCGGCTTCCACACCGACCGGCTTCCACTGCACCCGGTACCGCCAGCCGTCCACCGCCGACCGCTCACGCTGCTGCCGCCGCCACGAGGACAACGCGCTCAGGGCCTCATCCCACGAGGCATCCCCGGGTATCGCCAGTTCCCCGGCCAGGGCGTCCGGATCTTCGCGCTCCACGGCCTCCCAGAACCACGCGGTCCCGTCGTCCGCCGACTGAGCCGCGACGTCCCCGGCCTCGATCCCCGGGGTGCTCGGCCAGTAGCGCTCACGCTGGAACGCGTACGTGGGCAGATCGACCTGCCGCGCCCCCGGGAAGAGCGCACGCCACTGCACCTCCGCACCATCGACGAACATGCCACTCACCGCAGCCACAAGGGCTTCTGACTCCAGCCGGCCCTTGCGCAACACGGGCAACAGCCGCAGGTCCGCACTGTCTGTGCATGCCTGCGCCATGGCGGTCAGGGTGCCGTCCGGTCCGATCTCCAGGAACCGGGTCACCCCGTGCACCTCCAACCACCGCACACCGTCAGCGAAACGGACCGCCTCACGGACATGCCGCACCCAGTAGTCGGGGGACGTCAGTTCTTGCGGTGTGGCGAGTTCACCGGTCACATTCGAGACCACCGGGATACGCGGCTCCGCGTACACCACACTCTCCAGAACCGCACGGAACTCGTCCAACATCGGTTCCATCAGCGGCGAATGGAAAGCATGGCTCACCCGGAGCCGCTTCACCTTCCGACCCTCCGACTCAAAACGCCCAGCGACCTCGGCAACAGCAGACTCGTCACCCGAAACCACCACCGACTGCGGACCATTCACCGCAGCGATACTCACCCGCTGCTCCAGGCCCTCCAACAGCGGCAACACCTCAACCTCCGACGCCTGAAGCGACACCATCGCCCCACCCACCGGCAACGCCTGCATCAAACGCCCCCGCGCCGCCACCACACGACATGCATCCTCCAGCGACCACACCCCCGCCACATACGCAGCGACCAACTCACCAACGGAATGACCCACCAGGTAATCGGGCCGAACACCGAACGACTCCACCAACCGGAACAGCGCCACCTCCACCGCGAACAACGCCGGCTGAGTGAACTCCGTCCGATTCAAAATCTCCGCGTTCTCGCCGAACACCACACCCCGCAGTGACGACTCCAACTCAGCGTCAAAGCAGGCACATACAGCATCAAAGGCGTCCGCGAAAACCGGGAAGGTGTCATACAGCTCCCAGCCCATGCCCAAACGCTGCGCCCCCTGCCCCGTGAACAGGAATGCGGACCGCCCCTGTTGCTTGGTCCCGCGCACCACACCGGCGGCCTTTCGCCCCTCCGCGAGTGCGGTCAGCCCCTGTACGGCCGTCTCGTGACCGTCGACGAGCACCACAGCGCGGCGGTCGAACATTTCCCTTGACGTTGCCAAGGAGAAGCCCACGTCGGACGGGTCGAGCAGGAATTCGTCCAAATGCGCCAGGAGTCGTTGTGCCTGGGCCTGCAAGCCCTCTTCGTCGCGCCCTGAGATGACCCAAGGGACTGCGGGCAGTTTGAGGGTCTCCTCGCTGTCGGGCAATTCTTCGGATGCCGGGGCCTCTTCGATGATGGTGTGGGCGTTGGTGCCGCTGATCCCGAACGAGGACACACCGGCCCGCCGAGGCCGACCCGACTCGGGCCACTCCACCGCCTCCGTCAGCAGCCGCACCTCCCCCGCCGACCACTCCACATGCGACGACGGCTCGTCGACGTGCAGCGTCCGCGGCAGAACACCGTGCTGCAACGCCAGCACCATCTTGATCACACCCGCCACACCCGCAGCCGCCTGCGTATGCCCAAGGTTCGACTTCACCGAACCCAGCCACAACGGCCTTTCGGCGTCCCGGTCCTGGCCATACGTCGCAATCAGCGCCTGCGCCTCAATCGGATCACCCAACGACGTCCCCGTGCCATGCGCCTCCACCACATCCACGTCGGAAGGCGAGAGCCCCGCACCCGCCAGCGCCTGCCGGATCACCCGCTGCTGCGAAGGACCATTCGGCGCCGTCAGGCCGTTGGAGGCACCGTCCTGGTTCACGGCACTGCCGCGCACGACCGCCAGCACCTGGTGACCGTTCCGCCGCGCATCCGACAACCGCTCCACCACCAGCACACCCGCACCCTCGGAGAACCCCGCACCATCCGCAGCATCCGAGAACGCCTTGCACCGACCATCAGCCGCCAACCCCCGCTGCCGACTGAAATCCACAAACAACCCCGGCGTCGACATCACCGTCACACCACCCGCCAACGCCAGATCACACTCACCCGCACGCAACGACTGCACCGCCAAATGCAACGCCACCAACGACGCCGAACACGCCGTATCCACCGTCACCGCAGGCCCCTCAAGACCAAACACATACGACAACCGCCCCGACACCACACTCGCCGCATTACCCGTACCGATATAGCCCCCCAACTCCTCCTCACCGGACGCCACCAACAACCCCGTGTAGTCCTGACCATTGGTCCCCGCGAACACACCCGTACGCGACCCCCGAAGCGAACCGGGAACTATCCCCGCCCGCTCAAACGCCTCCCACGACACCTCAAGCAGCAACCGCTGCTGCGGGTCCATCGCCACCGCCTCACGCGGTGAAATCCCGAAGAAGTCCGCATCGAACTCATCCACCCCCGGCAGGAACCCACCCTCACGCGTGGAGACCTTCCCAGGACGGCCCGGCTCCGGGTCATACAGCCCCTCAACATCCCAGCCACGATCCTCCGGGAACGGCACCACACCGTCCCCACCCTCAGCCAGCAAGCCCCACAACTCCTCCGGAGACCCCACGCCACCAGGGAACCGGCAACCCATCGCCACAATCGCCACCGGCTCATCCGGGTCGGTGTCTGCCGCCGTGGAGGAAATGGCACCCGCGTCAGGTGCTTCGTCCCCACCGGACAGCTCGTCTTCCAGATGGCGAGCCACCCTCAGCGGAGTGGGGTAGTCGAAGACCAGGGTGGCGGGCATCGCCAGTCCGGTGACCGCCTGAAGATGGTTGCGCAGCTCCACGGCGGTGAGTGAGTCGACGCCGAGTCCCCGGAAGTCGCGGGTGGGCTCGATCGCTTCGGGGCCGGGGTGTCCCAGGACCAGTGCGGCCTGAGTCCGTACGAGTTCCAGGACCGCTGCTCGCCGCTCATCCTGGGACAGGGGGGAAAGCCTCGACCGCAGGGCGTCCGCCGGCGTCATCTCACCCGATGAGGAGACAGCGGTACGACGCGTACTCCTCCCCAGGAGACCTCGCATGAGCGAAGGAAGGACTCCGGCGGCATGCTGCTCCCGCAACATCGTGTGATTCAGCTGGACCGGGACGACCACGGGCACTGCGGTGTGGCGGGCAGCATCGAAGGCCTCCACACCTCGCTCCTCGGTGAAGGGGGTGATGCCGCCACGAGCCATGCGTTGCAGATCGGCTTCGCTCAGCTCGCCCGTCATACCCGAACCCGGAGCCCAGGCACCCCACGCCAACGACCGTGCGGGAAGGCCCAATCCACTACGCCGGTGCACCAGGGCATCCACGAACGCGTTCGCCGCCGCGTAGTTGCCCTGGCCGGCGCTGCCGAACGTTCCCGCCACCGACGAGAACACCACGAACTCCGCCAGGTCCTCTGCACGCGTCAACTCATCCAGGAGCAGCAGCGCATCCGCCTTCGGCGCCAACACGGCATCCAGACGAGCGGGCGTCAGCGAGGACAGCGTGCCGTCGTCGAGTACGCCTGCGGTGTGCACGACAGCGGTGAGCGGGTGCTCCTTCGGCACCGACTCCAGCAGCCCGCTCAACGCCTCGCGATCGGTCACATCACACGCCACGACCTCGGCCTCGGCACCCAGCCCCGCCAGCTCCTCCACCAAGGCATCCGCCCCCGGAGCCTGCGGACCCCGACGACTCGCCAGCAGGAGATGACGTATGCCGTGCTCGGCGACCAGGTGCCGGGCCACCAACGCCCCCAGGCCACCCGTCCCACCCGTGACCAGCACCGTCCCCTCCGCATCCAGCGGAACGG
>NZ_JBSFJF010000147.1:0-4650 GCF_053597915.1 Streptomyces sp. NPDC001219
CGCCACGATGGTGCGCGCCGAACCCGCCGCGAACAGCCCCCGCGCCAGCAGCTCGACACCCAGGCCGTCGCGGGTCCCGCAACCCGGGGCGGAACGAGGCCGTCCGGCGCACTGCCATGGGGTGCGAAGACGCGTACGCTGCGTTCCATGAGGGACCACCCCCACGAGGGGGCAGCAGCCCCCGGCAACCACGGCAGTACCGACGGCGCCGACAGTGGAGCGCGCCCTGTCGGCGGCTCCCATGCCGAGATCCCCGAGGTCTGGCACGGCAGCGCCACCAACCGCATCCAGTGGCTGCTGGCCGCGATCGGCGCGGCGTGTCTGGCGCTGGGCATCCTGCTCGCCGTCGAGAGCAACTGGACCTCGGGCCGCGCGCCCCTGGTGATGTCGGTGGTCGGCTGTGTCGCGGCCGGTCTGCTGGTGCTCTTCGGCACGCTCGCCTTCGTCCATGTCGCGGTACGTGTCGACAAGGAGTGCATGGAGGTGCGGTGCGGCCACATAGGGGTGCCGCGCCGCCGCATTCCGCTCGACACCGTCGTCGGCGCCGACTTCACCCCCCAGGTCACCCCCCGCCACTGGGGCGGCTGGGGCTACCGCTGGCGCCCCGAGCAGGGCACGGCCGTGGTCGTCCGCCGGGGCGAGGGCGTGGTGCTCCGGCTGGGCGACGGGATGACCTTCACCGTCACCGTCGACGACGCCGAGGGCGCCGTCCGGGCCATCCGGGGCCGGCTCCGGCCGCGCGAGGGAAGCCCGGCGGGCACCTGAGCGTCGCGCCGCCGGGGGCGCTCGCGGGCGCCCGCCGGCCCGGGGACGTCCCGTAGGGTCGGGACCATGGCTACCCCCGACTTCATTCGTGATCTCCGGAACTCCATCGGCCGGCAGCTGCTCTGGCTGCCCGGGGTGAGCGCGGTCGTCTTCGACGACGAGGGCCGTGTCCTGCTGGGCAAGCGGGCCGACACCGGTGGCTGGTCGGTGATCGGGGGCATCCCCGAGCCCGGCGAGCAGCCCGCCGAGACCGCGGTGCGGGAGGTCTACGAGGAGACCGCCGTGCGGGTCGTCCCCGAGGGCGTCGTCCTCGTCGAGACCATGCCGCCCACCCACTACCCCAACGGCGACATCTGCCAGTTCATGGACGTGACGCTGCGCTGCCGGGCGGTCGGCGGGGCGGCGCGGGTCAACGACGACGAGTCGCTGGAGGTCGGCTGGTTCGCCGTGGACGCCCTGCCGGAGCTGAAGGAGTACGCCCTGACCCGGATCAAGCGGGCGCTGGAGGCCGGGCCGACGTGGTTCCACGGGATCGAGCAGGAGGAGCCGGGCCGGCACCCCGAGGCCTGAACCCCCGGCGGACCGCTCCGGGAGACCGCCGGGCTACAGCTCCTCCGTCGACGGCTCGTCCAGCGGGTCCGAGGAGTCGTCGGGCAGCGGGGGCAGCTCGGACTCGTCCGGGGCGCCGGGCTCGTCGGAGGGGCCTGGGACCGTGTTGCCGCCGGGCGGCTCCTCGGTGTGCATCTCCCGCTTGTCCTTGCGGCAGGTCGTGATCCAGGTGCCGGTGGGGCCGCTCTCGTACCGGCAGAGCCAGCCCCGTACGGAGAGCGTGCCCCGGTCGTCCCGTGCCTCCCCGGGCGCCCGCGTGAAGAACTCGGACATCACCGAGCGGGCCTCCCCGCAGCCCACCGTGCCCCCGGCGCCGGGGTCGGCGAAGAGCGTGACGTCCCCTTCCGTGCCCAGCGCGTCGGGGAGTTCACCGCAGTTCACCGGCTGTCCGGGGACGGTGGGGGAGGCGGAGCCCGGCATCCGGCCCGTGGGGGAGGAGGTCGCGGCCGTGGTGTCCTGGCCGCCGTCCGCGCTCCCGCAGCCCGCGGCGGACAGTGCGAACAGCACCGTCGGCACGGCGATGAGCCTCCGCATGTCGGCCTCCCTGGTGGCGGCGGTGCGCAGACGGCACGCCGCGTCGTACGAGGCTAGGAGCCCGCGGGGCGCCGGGCGATCCGGGAGGGCCGATCGGGTGACGCGCACGGGGCCGGGCACCCGCCGCTCCCGGGCGCGGACCGGGCGTCGCCGCCTCCGGCAGGGGCGGCCGCCACATCCGGCCCCCGAAGTGTGGTGCCGCACCACATCGGTCCCCGGCCGGCCGCTGCCTAGGGTGCGGACATGACCGTGATCGGCACCCCAGGCCCGGTATCCCTCGACCTCGACGGCCGTACCGCCCTCGTCACCGGCGCGGCCGGCGGCATCGGACGCGCCTGCGCGCTGCGGCTGGCGGCGGCCGGTGCGACGGTGCGCGCGGTCGACCGGGACGCCGACGGCCTGGCCCGTCTCGTGGCGGACCACCCGAACGGCTCCCGGGGCCGGGTGGAACCGTGCCCGCTGGACCTGACCGACCTGGACGCCGCCGAGCGGGCCGCGGCCGGCACCGACCTGCTCGTCAACAACGCCGGCCTCCAGCTCGTCCGCCCCATCGAGGAGTTCCCGCCGGAGGTCTTCCATCAGGTCCTGACCGTGATGCTGGAGGCACCCTTCCGGCTGCTGCGGGGCGCGCTGCCCCATATGTACGCGCGGGGCTGGGGCCGCGTCATCAACATCTCCTCCGTGCACGGACTGCGGGCCTCCCCCTTCAAGTCCGCGTATGTCGCCGCCAAACACGGCCTGGAGGGGCTGTCCAAGACCGCGGCCCTGGAGGGCGCCGCGCACGGCGTCACCAGCAACTGCGTCAATCCCGGCTATGTCCGCACCCCGCTCGTCGAACGGCAGCTCGCCGACCAGGCCGCCGCCCACGGCATCCCCGAGGAGCGCGTGCTGGCCGACATCCTGCTCGCCGACTCCGCCCTCAAGCGGCTGCTCGAACCGGCGGAGGTCGCCGAGGCCGTGGCGTATCTGTGCACCCCGCAGGCGTCCTTCGTGACGGGCGCCTCGCTCACCCTGGACGGTGGCTGGACCGCGCACTGAGCGGCCCCGGCCCGTCCCCGGGCGCCGGAGGCCGGCGCACCGCGCGGACCCGGAGGTATCCCTGTGACCATGCCCACCGAACAGCCGGCGCCCGAGCCGAGCCCCGAGCCCGTGAACACCCCGCGCCCGGCACCCGTTCCGTACGGCCCGGAGGGCATCCCGGCCGGCGACCCCGCCCACGATCCGGCCGAGGCCCCCTTCCTCGGCCTGCTGGCCGCCGGCGCCCCGGCCGGGGAGTACGAGCGCCCGGTGCTGCGGGCCCGCGCCGAGGGCGCCTCCGCAGGCCGGCTCGCCGCCCTGGAGCGGGCCAAGCTCCGCGCGCTGCGGGTGCGCGCCGAACTGGAGGACCGCCGGCGCCGCGAGGCCGAACTGTCCGCGCTCCACGCCACCGCGCACGACCTGGCCGGGCTGCGCGACCTCGACGCGGTGCTGCGCGCGATCGTGCGCCGGGCCCGCTCCCTGCTGGGCACCGAGGTCGCCTACCTCACCCTGAACGACCCGTCCGCCGGCGACACCTATATGCGGGTCACCGACGGCTCGGTCTCGGCGCGGTTCCAGCAGCTGCGGCTCGGGATGGGCGAGGGCCTGGGCGGCCTGGTCGCGCAGACCGCCCGGCCGTACGTCACCGACAACTACTTCCACGACGAGCGGTTCCGGCACACCCACACCATCGACTCCGGCGTCCAGGACGAGGGGCTGGTGGCGATCCTCGGGGTGCCGCTGATGCTCGGCAGCGGGGTGATCGGGGTGCTCTTCGCCGCCGACCGGCGCGAGCGGGTCTTCGAGCACGGCCAGATCGCGCTGCTCGCCGCCCACGCGGCCCATGCCGCCGTCGCCCTCGACACCGCCAACCTCCTTGCCGAGACCCGTGAGACGCTCACCGAACTGGAGGCGGCCAACGAGATCATCCGCGACCGCAGCGCGGCCGTCGAGCGCGCCGCGGACGTCCATGACCGGCTGACCGAACTGGTGCTGCGCGGCGGCGGGGTCCAGGACGTCGCCGCGGCGGTGGCGGAAGTCCTGGACGGCGAGGTCGACTTCACCGAGCCCGCCGGGGCACCGGCCGGGGCGCTGGGCCGCTCGCGCGCCGACGGGCACGCCGTACGGGACGGAGCGGACTGGGTCGCGGCGGTCGGGGCGGGCGGTGAGGTCCTGGGTGCCCTCGTGCTGCGCGGACACCCGGCCCTGGACCCGGTCGACCAGCGGACCCTGGAGCGGGCCGCGATGGTCACCTCGCTGCTCCTGCTCGCCCGGCGGACCGCCGGTGAGGCCGAACAGCGGGTGCGCGGCGAGCTGTTGGACGACCTGCTGAACGCCGCGGACCGCGACCCCCGGCTGCTCCGGGAGCGGGCCGCCCGGGTCGGCGCCGACCTGGACGCGCCGCATGTCGTCCTGGCCGCCCGGCCCGACGCACCGCCGCCGGATGACGCAGGCTCCGAAGACACCGGCTCCCACGACGGCGGCTCCCACGGCGCGGACCGGCGCCGGCTGTGGTCGGCGGCCTCCCATCTCGCCGCCACCCGCCGGGGCCTGGCCGCCGTACGGGACGGCGGCGCCGTCCTGCTGCTGCCGCTCGGCCCCGACGGCGACCCGGCGCACGCCGCCCGGGATGATGGCCGAGAGTGGGACGCCCGAGCGCCGGCGCGGCCAAGCCTGGAGACCCTGTGGACGGCACCCTTTCCCTGGTTCTGCTCCTGGTGTTCC
>NZ_JBSFJF010000148.1:0-4633 GCF_053597915.1 Streptomyces sp. NPDC001219
CGCCATCCCCCTCCTCCGCCGCGACCACGACGAAACCAAGACCCTGGTCACCGGCATGACCCAGGCGTTCACCGCCGGCGTGCCCGTCGACTGGCACGCCTACCTCGGCCGCCGAACCACCACCCCGGCACCCCTGCCCACCTACGCCTTCCAACGCGAGCGCTACTGGCTGGAGCGCAAGGACACCGCCCCGGGCGACGAGGCGCGCGGATGGAGCTCGCTCGGTCATCCACTGCTTTCCGCGAAGGTGGAACCGGCAGGCAGCGAAGGGGTGTTGTTCAGCGGCCGGGTCTCGGTCGGGACGCATCCGTGGCTGCAAGCGCACGCCGTCCTGGACACCCCCGTTCTGCCCGCCGCCGCGCTCGTGGACCTGGTCGTGCGCGCCGGTGACGAGTCGGGCCTCGGCACGCTCGACACCCTCACCGTGCACACGCCGCTCGTGCTCTCCGCGCCAGCTTCCACGGAGATCCAGCTCGCCGTCACCGACACCGACGTCGCGGGCGTGCGTGCCTTCACCCTGTACGCCCGGCCGGCGGACGAGGGCGCTCGCTGGGGCACGTACGCGGACGGCACCCTGTCCGCTGCCGCCGTCCAGCCGGTGCTTCCCGCCGGCGACGGCAGCGGTACGGAGGTGACGCTCGCTGACGAGCTGCTGCCGGACGCGGTCCGCTACGGACTGCACCCCGCGCTGCTGGAGGCGTCCCTCCGTGCGGTGGAGGAGGCTGACGCGGTCGCCCCGGCCCACCCGGGCACCGTTCTCGTCCCCGCCGAATGGCACGACGTGCGGCTGCACGCGAGCGGTGCCACGGTCGTCCGTGTCCAGTGGCAGGCCGTCGACGAGCGCACCGTGACCGTCCGGCTGAGCGACGCTGCCGGCGAGCCGGTCCTCACGGTCGGCCGGCTGGTCTTCCGGGACGTGCCGTACGACCGGTTCAGCGCCGCAGGCCGGGCGGCCCTGCCGCTGTACCGCGCAAGGTGGCGTGTCGCCGAGCTGCCGGCGGCCGAGGCCTCGCTGCGCTGGGCCGACCTGGGCTCGGGCGACGTCGAGGGCGCTGGAACCACCTACTCGACCCTCTCCGAAGCGGCGGAGGCCATCGCGGCGGGTGCTCCCGTCGACGCCTTGCGCGTGTGGGCTCACGACGAGTCCGCCACCGACGTGGTCGACGCCCTCCACCGGCGCACCCGTGACGCCCTCTTCCTGGTCCGGGAGTATCTGGCGGACGAGCGTCTCGGGGACGTCCCGCTGGCTGTGGTCACCCGCGGTGCCGTCGCCACCGGTGCCGAGGAGGTCGCCGATCCGGCCGGTGCCGGAGTCCGGGGCCTGCTGCGCTCCGCGCAGGCCGAGGCGCCGGGCCGGATCTTCCTCCTCGACCTGGAACAGCGGCCGGGCGACGAGAGCGAGCCACCTGAGCTCGACGCCCTGCTGTCGGCGATCGTCGCCGCCGGCGAGCCGGAGGCCGCCGTACGCGAGGCCGAGATCCGCGTGCCGCGTCTGCGCCGCGGCGATGCCACCGCTGTCGACCCGGTCCGGCCCGGCTTCACCCGGTCCCCCGATGGCGAGGAGACCGTCCTGGTCACCGGCGGCACCGGAGCGCTCGGCGCTCTGGTGGCCCGCCACCTGGTGGCCGAGCACGGGGTACGGCGCCTGCTGCTGCTCAGCCGGGAGGGCACTGCCGCCCCGGGCGCCGAGGCCCTCGTCGCGGAGCTGACCGAAGCGGGTGCCTCGGTCACCGTCACGGCCTGTGACGTCGGGAACCGTGCCGCGCTCGCGACCGTCCTGGACGGCATTCCCGCCGAGCACCCCCTCACCGCGGTCGTGCACACCGCGGGCGTCCTCGACAACGCGCTGATCACCGAACTGACCGTGCCGAGCCTGACCGGGGTCCTTGCGGCCAAGGCCGCCGCGGCCTGGCACCTGCACGAACTCACGCGGGACCGGGACCTGTCCGCCTTCGTCCTGTTCTCGTCGAGCGTGGGCGTCCTCGGCGGGCCGGGCCAGGGCAACTACGCCGCCGCCAACGCGTTCGTCGACGCACTGGCCGGCCTGCGCGCCGCTCAGGGCCTGGCGGCCACCGCGATCGGCTGGGGCTTGTGGGACCCCGACGAGATCGGTGGCGGCATCAACGCCGGTCTCGGCGAATCGGGCCACAAGCGCTACGCCAGGGAAGGCTTCCGGCACATCCCCGTACAAGAGGGACTCCGTCTGCTCGACGCGGCGCTCATGGAGAGCGCGGCCCAGTTGGTGGCCCTGCCGCTGGACCTCGCCGCCTTGCGGGCGCACGGCCGGGTGCCGGCCGCGCTGCGCGACCTGGTCCCGGTGCCGGGGCGCCGGGGCGCCGCGCACGGTACGGACGCCACGGCCGGTGCTCCCGGCCGGGTCTCGCTGGAGGAACGGCTGGCGCCCCTGCCCGACGAGGAGCGCGAGCAGGTCGTGCTCGACCTGGTGCGCGGCGAGATCGCGGCGGCTCTCGGTCACTCCGGAGCCCATCAAGTCGCTGCCGACCGGGCCTTCCGGGACCTCGGCTTCGACTCGTTGACCGCCGTCGACCTGCGCAACCGGCTGACGGCCGCCTCCGGGCTGCGGCTGCCTTCCACGCTGGTCTTCGACCACCCGAACCCCGAGGTGCTCGCCGCCCACCTGCTGGGCCGGCTGCACCTGGACGACGCACCGGGCGGGACCTCCGCGCTGGCGGAACTCGACCGCCTGGAGGCGACGCTACTCGGCGCGGACGCCCCCGACGACGAGGAGACCCGCTCCGCGGTCGCCACCCGGCTGAAGGCACTGCTGGCGCGCATCGCGGCGACGGACGCGCCCGAGGCCGACGCGGCGGACGTCGCCGAGTCCATCGAAGCCGCCACGACAGACGACCTCTTGGCCTTCATCGACACCCAGCTCGGCCGTTCTGCCAGCTGAACCTCGGCGGGGGCGTCCCGGCGACGCCCCCGCCCGGATTGAGGAGAAACGAACCAGCATGGCTACCGAGTCCAACGACCGGGCCCGACAAACCCCCGCCGCCAAGGGACAGATCAACGAGGAGAAGCTGGTCGAGTACCTGAAATGGGTGACCGCCGACCTCCACAAGGCCAAGCAGCGGATCGCCGAGCTGGAGAGCGGTCAGGAGGAGCCCATCGCCGTCATCGGCATGGCGTGCCGCTATCCGGGCGGCGTGACCTCGCCCGACGAACTGTGGAGACTTGTCGCCGACGAGGTGGACGGCATCACCCCCTGGCCCACCGACCGCGGCTGGGACACCGAGGGCCTGTACGACCCGGAGCCCGGCAGGGCGGGCAAGTCCTACACCCGTGAGGGCGGATTCCTGGACGGGGCCACCGAGTTCGACGCGGCCTTCTTCGGCATCTCACCGCGCGAGGCCCTGGGCATGGACCCGCAGCAGCGCCTGCTGCTGGAGACCGCCTGGGAGACGTTCGAGAGCGCCGGCCTCGACCCCGCCGCCCTCAGAGGCAGCCGCACCGGTGTGTTCGCCGGCCTCGTGGAGCAGAGCTACCTCGACCGCGAAGGTCCCGAGGAGCTTGAGGGCTACCTCATGACGAGCAAGCTCTCCAGCGTGGCCTCCGGCCGGATCGCCTACACCTTCGGCTTGGAGGGCCCGGCCGTCTCCGTGGACACGGCCTGCTCCTCGTCGCTGGTGGCCCTGCACATGGCCGCGCAGTCGCTGCGCTCGGGCGAGTCCACGCTCGCCCTCGCGGGAGGTGTCACCGTCTCCGGCTCCCCGAGCGGCTTCGTGGACTTCTCCCGCCAGCGTGGTCTGTCGGCCGACGGCCGCTGCAAGTCCTTCTCCGACGACGCCGACGGCACCGGCTGGTCCGAAGGAGTCGGCCTGCTCCTGGTCGAGCGACTCTCCGACGCCCGCAAAAACGGCCACCGAGTACTGGCGGTAATCCGCGGCACCGCCGTCAACCAGGACGGAGCCAGCAACGGACTCACCGCACCCAACGGCCCCTCCCAGGAACGCGTAATCCGCCAAGCACTCGCAAACGCCGGACTGAACACCAACGACATCGACGCCGTGGAAGCCCACGGCACCGGAACCCGCCTCGGCGACCCCATCGAGGCACAAGCACTCCTCGCCACCTACGGACAGGGACGGCCCGCCGGGCATCCCCTCTACCTCGGCTCACTGAAGTCGAACATCGGCCACTCGGTCGCCGCGGCCGGAGTGGGCGGTGTGATCAAGATGATCGAGGCGATGCGGCACGGGGTGCTGCCGCGAACGCTGCACGTGGGCGAACCGTCCAGCCACGTGGACTGGGACACCGGCACGGTCGAGCTGCTGACCGAGGCACGGGAGTGGCCGGAGACCGACGGCCGGCCGCGCCGCGCGGGCGTCTCCGCCTTCGGCGTGAGCGGCACCAACGCCCACCTCATAGTCGAGCAGGCTCCCGTCGAGGATGCCCCGGAAGCAGACCCGGCCGAGGTCGCCCTCCCCGTCGTCCCCTGGGTGTTGTCGGGTAAGAGCGCGCGGGCCCTCCGCGATCAGGCCACCCGACTGGCGACACACCTGGAAGCCCGCCCGGCACTGACCGCACAGGACGTCGCCCTGTCACTGGCAACAGAACGAGCAACCTTCGAACACCGCGCCGTACTGACCGGCACCAATCGCGAAGAACTCCT
>NZ_JBSFJF010000149.1:0-4255 GCF_053597915.1 Streptomyces sp. NPDC001219
AGCCCGTTGCGCATCGGTCACCGACAACGGCGGAATCTTCGGACCCGGACGACTCATACCCAACCAACGACGAATCTCTGACTCAGGTCACTAGATCCGGTCCGTCACATCAACGCTCCGGTAGGCGAGCTGTCGTGGGGTCAGGGTGAGCTTGAGCCGGTGTCTGGCGGAGCCCGTGCTCGACCCGCCGCTGTCTGTGATCACCCAGGTGCGGACCCCCGACCGCGCGCGGGCATCCCGCTCCAGCTCGACGGTGAACTCCAGCTCGATCGGCCCCATGTCGAACTGCAGCTCATCGCCGTCGAACCTGCCGGTGGCCGCGCGCAGGTCGTCGCGTACGGCCTGTACCGCTTCGGTGAGGTCAATCCGGTTGCGCTCCATGCTCCTCTGCTCCCTGTGTGGCGGTGCGACGTGGTCGACGGGTTCAACAAGGTTGATCTCCACATGTGCCGGGATGCTGCCCAGTCCCGAGGTGGTCGAGTAGGCGTCGGACTCGGCGGCCAGGTGGTAGGCGGACAGCGCCTCACCCTCGACGTCCCCGGTCTCCTCGTCTCCTTCCGCGAGTACGGCGTGCAGCTGCTGGGCCCGGCTCCGTTCCGCCGCCAGCGCGGTGTTGCCCTCCGTGGAGAGCTGGTCGTAGAGCGCGAGGGACTCCTCCAGGGGGACCAGGGCCTCGTCCCAGGCGGCGCTGGAGGCCAACAGGGTGGCGAGGTTGTGCAGCCCGCGCGCCAGCTCCGGCATCGCGCTCCGGTCCTCCTCGCACACGGACCGGTAGCCGCTGATCGCCTGTCGCGAGGCCGCGATGGCCTCCGTGGTGCGGCCCGAGGAGCCGAGGACCAGCGCGAGGCACTCCAGGGCGTTGCCGCGGAGCCGCTGTGCGGGCGGGCGGACGTGCGCCGGCAGGATCTCGGTGATCCGGAGGCACTCCTGCAGCACATCGACGGCCTCTTCGGACGCCCCGATCTCGGCCAGGCAGATGCCGAGTTGCAGCAGCGCCCGGGCCAGTCCGGTCCCGGTGGCGTGGTAGCGGTCGAGGAGCTGCCGGTGGATGCCCACCGCTTCCTGGGCGATCAGGAGGGCCTCCTCTCCGTCGCCCGCGGCGAGCAGCCGTCGGCAGGCGGTCAGGAGGCGGTCCGCGAGCTGCGGGCCGTAAGCCCGGAAGTCCTCCTCCGCCTGTGCCCGCAGCCGCTCGATCTCCCCGCTCCGCTTCCTATCCGGCGTGCTCATCATCACCCCCCATTGCCATGGCTTGTTGCAGCAGCGTCAGCGCCAGCGCGGAATCGAAGATGTCCGCGCTTCCGACAGGTGTGTGCCAGCTCATGAGCTTGGCCGGGCCGCCTTCCGTGGGCGGCGGCCCCGGCGCGGGCACGGCCTCGTGTTCCGCTGTCGGAGGCGGTATGACGACGGCCGCCGGCTCCGCCGCGGGTACGGGCTCCGGCACCACCAGGCCCTTCACCAGCGCCAGCCGTCGGGCCCCGCCCATGGAGGCGATCAGCGGCACATGCCGCAGCTCGGCGGACTCCATCGCCGCCTTCGTCCCGTCGAACACCGCTTCCAGGTCCCGCACGTCGCCGGCCTGCGAGGCCGCCTTCAGCGTGGCGAGGAAGTGCCCGGTGAACGCGGTGTGATCCGCCCCGTCCGAGTCCTGCGACGGCTGGTTGGGGCCGCTGGAGGCGATCACACACACCCCGTCGGCATGGTCGTCGGGCAACTCCTCTTCTAGGGGGATCGCGACCTCGGGTGTGCTGAGGCACAGGTCCCCCTCGCCGCTGAGCAGTCCCGTGGCGACTCCGCTGAAGCAGCAGTCGAGGACGATGATCCGCAGGGCGGCCGGCGAACTCCGCACCAGCCGGCGGACCGTCCTGTACGCCAGGCCCGTGGTCTCGATCGAATCGGGGCTCGACGACTGGGAGGCCAGATAGAGGTCACCGTCGACCTTCCAGCCGTGGCCCACGTAGTAGAGCAGCAGCACGTCGGTCGCGGACTCGGCCGCCCGTTTGATGGCGACCCGCATTCCCTCACCGGTCCGCGGATTCGCGACCATCCGGCACTTCTCGCGGTGAAAGCCTCCACCGTCGGACGGCGCGAGCAGACTGCGCAGACCCGCCAGGTTGTGGATCGCGGCCGGCACCTCGGGAAAGGTGTGGTCCTGGTACTCCGACACCCCGATCAACAGGGCATACGAAGCGTCGAACCGCGGCAAGCGGGCCAATGCGTCACTCTTCGTCAAGCTGTTGGACGGCCCGCTCGATCACCTCGGCGTCCGTCCCGCTCACCGTGACGGTCCGGCCGTTGCGTTCGAACGTCACGGAGAGCTGCGGGGCGTTCATCTTCTTCCACTGGGCGACGGTGTAGCCCAGGGACCCCGCGCTGAATCCGGAGCTCACCACCAGCTGCACCAGATCGAGCACGAATCCCAGTTCACCCTCGACCGGTTCGGCACCGACCAGCCGCACCTCGGCGTGCCTGCGGGCGTCCGGTTCGTCGAGCAGCCACTGGTAGAGGCTCTGCGCCAACTCCCCTGCGGTGTCGGCGCCTTCGCACCGGATCGTGATCTGCACCGTAAGCCTCCGGCCCGAGTCGGAATGGGCTCTGAGCATAGAGCCGGAGGATGCGGCGGGACGGCACTTTGCTCATATCGCAGTTGTCCGTCATGAGGGGATCGGCCCGAAGCCCCGGGGCGCGCGGCTCGAAGCCCCGGGCCGCTCACCCCAGGGAGTGCGATTCCGGTGCGTCCACGGGTGGTTCACCGCCCGCTTCGTTGAAGGCCGTGAGCGCCTCGATGAGCGAGGCGCGCTGTGCGGGGGCGAGGCGTTCGACGATGGCGCTGACCTCCGCGCGGCGGCGGGCGGTGACCTCCTCGACCGTGCGCCGCCCCTCGTCGGTGAGCTGGAGCAGGGTCTCGCGCCGGTTGCCGGGGTTGGCCTGACGGTGCGCCAGGCCCGCCGCGATGAGCCGGTCCACCATGCGCATCGCGGTCGAGGGCGCGACCTGGAGCAGTTCGGCGAGGGTGACGAGTTTGGTGGCGCCGCGCGTGGAGAGCACCACCAGCATCCGCAACTGCGGCAGCGTCACCCGCTCCTCGACCTCGCCGAGCGACCGTGCCGACACCGCCACCAGCAGCCTCGACGCCGTGAGCACCGCACGGGTCACCGCTTCCACATCGTCCATGGCCCTCGTGGGGGCTCCGCGCTCCGCCATTCCCCCTTTCTACCGTCCCCGCTGTCCGGACGCCCTCGGCAGGACACCGGGGACGACCGGCCCGCCTGCCCGCCTGCCCGCGAGGCGCGGAACGCCCCCGCTCGTACCCCCGGATACGCAAAGGGGCGGCATCGTAGCCCATCGCCGCCGCTCGCCCCAGGGATTTGAGCATCGCCGCTGAATCGGCTTCTTTGCCCAGTGCAAAGGTTAGCGTGACCGTGCCCCGGCAGCCCCATGGGCGACAGCGCTCCGGCGCTCAACGCGCGCAATCAGGAGGCATGATGAAAACTCACGCGCGGACATCCCAGTCCCCCTCGAAACGTGGCCGTCTGACAGCCGCCGCGGTCGCTCTCACGGCCGTCATCGCGTCCGTTTCCGTATGGCTCTCCCAACAACACGGCTCCGCCCACGAGTCGATGTCGGCCCACCTCCCTGCCGCGAATGCGGCAGCGGCCGGGCCGGAGGGCGGCAACTCGGGCGATGTGACCGCCCTGGACAAGATCTTCCTCACCAAGGTCCGGCAGGCCGGGCTGTGGGAGATGCCGGCCGGGCGGCTCGCCCAGACGCACGCGTCGAGCGAGGCCATCAAGCGCGCCGGGATGCATCTGCTCGAAGGGCACAGCAAGCTCGACCAGCTGGCCCGCGAGGACTCGGAGGCACTGAGCGTGCCCATCCCCGACCAGGCCAGCGCCGAACAGCGGGGCTGGGTGAACCAGTTGAAGAACGCCCGGGGCCGGGAGTTCGACCAGCTCTTCGTGGACCTGCTCCGCGCCTCGCACGGCAAGATCTTCATCACCATCGGCGAGGTGCGCGCCGCCGCCAAGAACACGCTGATCCGGCGACTGGCCACGCAGACCAACAACACCGTCCAGGACCATATGAGCGTCCTGGAGGACACCGGCCTGGTCACCGACGACACCCTCGACGACGTGGCCTCGACCATCCCGAAGTAGTGCTGCTCTAGTGACCTGAGTCAGAGATTCGTCGTTGGTTGGGTATGAGTCGTCCGGGTCCGAAGATTCCGCCGTTGTCGGTGACCGATGCGCAACGGGCT
>NZ_JBSFJF010000150.1:0-4179 GCF_053597915.1 Streptomyces sp. NPDC001219
CGGCACACACGGGCCAGGAGGCGGCTCCGGTCCGGCGCCGGGCGGTCAGAGGCCGCGCACGCCGATCCGGCGCGGCCCGTACTACCGTTCCGGCGCCGCCGTCACCGTTCGTTGTCGAGCGGCTCCATCAGGTCGTCCTCGCCCAGTTCCTCGTCGAAGACCGCGCTGACGTCGAAGCGGCACACCACCCGCTGGGGGTCCGCCTGGTCGAACGGCGCGGACAGCCACTCCCCCGGCTCGGGCGGGTCGTCGGCGGCCGCCACCCACAGCGTGGAGTCGCCCTCCTCCAGGCCGAACTCCTTGTGCCGGGAGGCGATCTCGTCCGGTTCGAACTCCCCGAAGAGCACACCGAGCGCCGCGTGCACGCTGGTCCCGACGACCGCGGCGGCATCGGCGCCGCTGACCGCCGCCCCGTCGGCGGCGTCCGGATCGAGGTCGGCGATGCGCTGCGCCTGATGCAGCAGCCGCTGCGGTGCGGCGACGGTGTAGTCGCGCCGGATCAGCACGCTCAGCGCGCTCGGCTCTTCCGGGCCCGCGTATGCGGGCAGCGCCTCGTTTCCGGGGATCTCGAAGGGGGTGACCTCGTCGTAGGTGTCGTAGAGCAGCTCGTCATAGACCTCAGCCGCCGCGGCGAGCTCGTCGAACGCGGCGTACACGGCCGGATCATCCTGCCCCGAGCGGCGTTCGACCGCGTCGAGGTGACGGTCCAGCGCGGCTTTGACCGCCTCGGCGGCGGCACGTACCTCGGCGGCGGAAGGCTGCGCAGCATCAGACATAGTGCAGACGCTATCCGTACCGGGGCCGGTCCCGCACAATAGATGCGATGCCGGAATACGAATTCTGCGATGTGTATGTGCCCCGGGGAGTCTCCCGGAAGGCTGCCACACGCCTGCTGACCGACCATGCCGAGTACGGACACTGGGAGTTGGACCGACTGCGTCTGAACCCCGACGGGAGCCGTAAGGTGCGACTGCGCCGCCGGATCATCCGCCAGCTCCGCGCCACGTGGTGAGCGCCATCGGAGACGAGCGCAGCGGAGCGGGCCCCGTCGGAACGGGACCCGCTCGCTGATCTTCCGGTGGGTTATCCGCCGCTGGTCACCGGCGTGCGGCGCGCGCCTTGCGGTAGAGCAGGGCGCCACCCAGCAGCATCCCGGCGCTGGCCGGAACCGCGTAACCGATCGACCCCGCACCGGTGTGCGCGAGGTGCCCGGAGGGCTTGGCGGGCGTCGCCTGCTGGCTGGGCCCCCCGGTCTGCGGCTTGGCCGGCTTGTGCGGGGTCTGCTGGCTCGGCGTGCCCGGGTGGTGGGGCTTGCCGGGGTGGTGCGGCGTGCTCGGGTGGTGCGGCTTGCTCGGCTCGTGCGGCTTGCCCGGGTGGTGGGGCTTGCCGGGGTGGTGCGGCTTGCCCGGGTGGTGCGGCCGGCCCGGGGCCGCCGACGACCCGTTGGAGCAGTGGTTGCCGAACGCGGGGTTCAGCAGCCCGCCGCCCGTCACGTTGTTGCCGCAGGCGTTCACCGGCACGTCGACCGGAGCCTGGACATTGTTGCCCGACGCGATACCCGGCGAGTTCGAGGTGGTGCCGGCGGCGCCCGCCCCGGTGTGCCCGCCCTGGTGGTGTCCGCCGTTGTGCCTGCCGCCGACATCGTTGGCGCAGCGGTTGCCGAACGCGGGGTTCAGCAGGCCGACGACGTTGACGGTGTTACCGCAGGCGTTCACCGGCACATGGACCGGAACCTGAACGTTGTTGCCGGAGCCCACACCCGGCGAGTTGGCCGCGCCTCCGGCGGCCCCCGCGTCGGCGTGTGCGTATCCGGCGGCCATGGCGAGTACGCCACTGGCGGCGGCCGCGGTAATCAGGCCCTTTCGTGCGACCTGTCTCATAGCTTGTTCCCCTGCCTAGTGCCTTACAGGAATACGGACGAGTGGCGGTCTTCGGAAAGATCCACCCGCCCGTCGAAATGCTCAGCGGCTCCGGATCGCATGGCACGCCCCCGGAGCCGAACCGAGTCAGACCCTTTTACGGGTGTAAATACAACGCCAAAGGACGTCAGAAGGTCACTTGTTGACGCAGCCGGCACCGAAGGCGGGGTTCAGCAGCCCGATCACGGAGACCGTGTTGCCGCAGGCGTTCACCGGGACCTGGACCGGAACCTGAATGGTGTTGCCGGACACCACACCCGGGGAGTTCAGGGCCATGCCCTGGGCGCCCGAGTCGGCAACGGCCAGGCCCGCACCGGCGAGTACGACACCACCAGCGACTGCGGCAGCAGCGACGACCTTCTTGATCATTATTCCTCCTTGTAGCCAATACGATCCCAGCCGCGGACCGCACTGACTGCAACGAGGAAAATGCCGTTCAAGCTACGAACACATCGGCGCGTTCACTCGTTTCAGCGAAGTCGGCGCGAAAGGCAGGAAAACCGCGCCGAATTCAGCTCTGTTCGATGAACCGGTCGAGCACCCGCACCCCGAACTTCAGTCCGTCCACCGGCACTCGCTCGTCGACCCCGTGGAACATCCCCGCGAAGTCCAGCTCCGGCGGCAGCTTCAGCGGGGCGAAGCCGAATCCGCGGATTCCGAGGTCGTCGAAGGACTTGGCGTCCGTACCGGCGGAGAGCATGTACGGCACCGCCCGCGCGATCGGGTCCTCGGCCTGCAGCGCCGACTGCATCGCCTGGACCAGCGCACCGTCGAAGGTGGTCTCCAGCGCCTTGTCCGCGTGGACGTCCTCGCGCCGGACGCGCGGCCCCAGGAGCCGGTCGACGTCGGCGAGGAACTCCTCCTCGTAGCCCGGCAGGAAGCGGCCGTCGACATGGGCGACGGCCTGTCCCGGGATGACGTTGACCTTGTAACCGGCGCCCAGCTGCGTGGGGTTGGCGGTGTTCTTGAGCGAGGCGCCGATCAGCTTGGCGATGCCGCCGAGCTTGGCCAGCGTGGCGTCCATGTCCTCCGGGTCGAGCTCGGTGCCCAGCGCGTCGCCGAGCTGGTCGAGGAAGGACCGCAGGGTCTTCGTGACCCGCACCGGGAACTCGTGCCGGCCCAACCGCCCGACGGCCTCGGACAGTTCGGTGATGGCGTTGTCCTTGTGGATCATCGATCCGTGTCCGGCGCTGCCGTCCACGGTCAGCTTCATCCAGTGCATGCCCTTCTGGGCCGTCTCGATGAGGTAGAGCCGCACCTGCTCGTTGACGGTGAAGGAGAAGCCGCCGACCTCGCTGATCGCCTCCGTGACGCCCTCGAAGAGGTGCGGGTGGTGGTCGACGAGGTAGCGCGCGCCGTAGGTGCCGCCCGCCTCCTCGTCCGCGAGGAACGCCAGCACGATGTCGCGCGGCGGCTTGCGGCCGGTGCGCAGGCGGTCGCGGACGACCGCCAGGGTCATCGCGTCCATGTCCTTCATGTCGACCGCGCCCCGGCCCCAGACGCAGCCGTCGGCGATCTCGCCGGAGAAGGGGTGGTGGGTCCAGTCGTCGGCGTTGGCGGGGACGACGTCGGTGTGGCCGTGGATGAGCAGCGCGGGCCGCGAGCGGTCCTCGCCCTCGATCCGGGCGACGGTGGAGGCGCGGCCCTTGTGGGACTCGAAGATCTGCGGCTCCAGGCCGACCTCGGCGAGCTTCTCCGCGACATACTCGGCGGCGGCCCGCTCACCCGGGCCCGAGTGGTCGCCGTAGTTGCTGGTGTCGATCCTGATCAGGTCCCGGCACAGGTCGACCACCTCGTCCTCGCCGGTGACCGTACGGGACGGCTGCGACTCACTCATGCCGCAACCTCGCTTCGCCCGGCCCCGCAGTCGCGGGGCGCGCCCTTCTCCCTGGGTCGCTCGCAGAGCTCACGCACAGTGCCTCCTCTGGGTTCACGGCCGCATCGCGCGCCCGGAGGAGCGCGGCCCGCGGCGGGGTCCACTGCCATCCTCCACCCGCCACCCCCTGGGCCCAAGGGCGCAATACTCCCGACATGCCCTGGTCACAGGGCTTCGTCCGGCCAACCGTGCGGGTGATCGACCACCCCCGAAGGTTTGCTATTGTTTTCCACGTCGGAACGGCCCAGGCCGCAACGGCAGACACCTTGTCCGGGTGGCGGAATGGCAGACGCGCTAGCTTGAGGTGCTAGTGCCCTTTATCGGGCGTGGGGGTTCAAGTCCCCCCTCGGACACTTCGCAGGACATCGCCCGCTCCGGCCGCTC
>NZ_JBSFJF010000151.1:0-3239 GCF_053597915.1 Streptomyces sp. NPDC001219
GAGCTGGGCCGCCCCCGCGGGGGGGGGCGCCCCCCCCCCCCCCCCGGCCCCCCCCGTGCGCCGCAGGCCATGTGCCTGCGGCGCAGGGCGTCCGGCGGGACGCCATCGCCGCGGTCGGAGGCGCGGTGAGCGGCGCTAGGTCATCGCACACCCCCGAACCGGAGTCCCGCTCGTCGTACCTCGCCGCGACTCGTGATCTCCCGAGCGGTGTCGTCCCAACGACGACCTGCGCGCGACGAGTTCACTGCCCACCAGGGGAGCACGATCACCCCAGAGGAACGACGCGGGGGGCCAGGCTGCCCGGCATGGGCCCGAACACCGACCGGCTCCTCGACGGCAGAACGCACCGCCTCACCTGATGTCCAGCACCGCCGTCTTGGTGTCCTGCTCGATGTCGTTGGTGCGTACGGTGACGGCCAGTTTCCACTTTCCGGGCATGGGGATGTCGAAGTCCTCCGCAGCCCAGTAGCCGCCGGTCTTCTTCATCTTCACGCGGAGGGGGCCGATGCCCTTTCCGGGGAGTGTGAGGGTCACCTTGAGTTCCGGCACGACGGCCACACCGCCGTCGGGCGTACGCACCAGGGCGTTCAACGCGTTCGTGCCGGTGGTGCCGGGCTCCACCGTGACGGCGGCCTTTCCCTTGCCCCGGCCTTTCGGGGCGCCGGTGTCGAAGGGGACGTTGACATACGTCGCTGCCTGCTGATTCGCGACCGAGGGGGTTACCGGTGCGGCTGCCGGCCGGCTGTCGTTGCGTGCGGGCTCGGTGCCGGTGAGCAGCGTGGTGAGGGCCAGGACGATCCCGGCGACGGCTGCCTCCACCACAACGGAACGGCGCAGGGCGCGGAGGGAGGGCGAAGCGGCGTCGTGTGGCGCGGTGTCTGCGTGTGGCGCGGTGTCTGCGGCGAGGGAGAGGAGTGCGGGCGCCCGGCCTCCTGAAGTGCCGGCGTCCTCTCCGGCCGATGCGGCCTCTGCCGAGGCGACCCTTGCCGAAGCACCCGCCGAGGGGACCGCGACCAGGTGGACTTCCGGTGCCCGGTCCCGCTCGATGTCGGCTCGTGCGGTGAGAGGACGCAGCCTCCGCGTCCACCGGCGGGAGACTCCGGCCGCGAGCAGCATGAGCAGGACGGCGCCCAGTTTGGCGAGCAACACCTTCCCGTACAGGGTGGAGCCGAGGGCCTGCCACGAACCGACCTGCCGCCAGGACTGGTAGAGGCCCGTGAGGACGATGGCGACGACCGCCAGGAAGGCCAGACGTGAGAAGCGCGCGGCGACGGCGTCCATGCCGTCGTCTTCGGCGCCGGCCCGCTTCAGCGCGACGAGCAGCGCGGCCAGCCCACCCAGCCACACGGCCATGGCCCCGGAGTGCACCACGGACATCGGCACGGCCAAAGCCACCTGTGGTCCCACCGAGGCGTGCTCCGCCAGCGACCAGGTGCCGGCCACCGCGGCGGCGATGACAGTACCGAGGGCGAGGCAGGCTCGCCGCGGTCCGCCGACGAGATCGCCGCTCAGACGCTGCCCGAGGAAGTTCCACAACAGCCAGATGCCGAGCAGCAGCGCCACCCGTGCCATCAGGAACTGCCCGGGGTCGCTGACCAGGGTGTTGCGGAGGGCCGTCACATCGAACGCACCGCCCGGACCGCTTCCGGCCTCGTACGGTGCCCGCAACAGCAGTTGGGTGGCCGTGGACGCCAACAGCAGCCACCAGCCCGCACCCATGAGCCGGCGCAGCGGCCGCAGGCGCATGCCCCGTGGGAGACACAGGACGGCGAAGGCGGCAACCCCCACCATCAGCGTGTACCCCGCATAGGTCGTACCGCGGGCCACGCCGTACAGCGCACCCGTCACTTCACTCGCCGGAGATTCCGTCGGCAGTGCGACCCGGGAGGATGACGCCTTTCCTATGGAGAAGGCGAACGCCCCGGAGATCGGATGGCTGTCCGCCGACACCGCTCGCCACGACACCGTGTAGGTGCCCTTGCCCAAGCCCCCGGGCAGTGCCGCACGAATCGTGGCACGGTCGTCCGGGGCCCAGCCCGCCTCACCGAGGTTCACCCGCTTGCCGTCCGGTGCGAAGACGCGGAGCGGCTGATCGGGCAGGGACATCGTCTCGCTGAAGGTGATCGCGACCATCTTTGGTGGGGTCTTGAGGACCGAACCCTCAGCCGGAGCGGTACTGGACACCTTGGCGTGCGCGGACGCCGTACCGGCGCCGCCCAGCACCAGCCCCCACGTGGAGGCCAGAAGAAGCAGCACGGCCAGTATCCCGCGGCATGAGCGACTGCGCCGCGGTGTGCCAGTAGGCATGAGAGCTCTCCATACACTCGGTCGTCATCCACTGGCCGGCCTGGTCAACACCCGCCCACGTCTGCGTCGGCGCGGTGCTGAACGGGTGTTGCCCGGCGGCTCAGGGCCCGCCTCCGCACCGGCCTGCCGCGCCACATGCGGGAGGCCCGGACGCAGACGACCCTCATCACCTCATGAACACGCGCCTCGGCGACGCTCTTTGGCACCTTCTGACATAGGCCGCACCCCACTCTTGCGCCTCTGCCAACCACACTGTTAAAGACGGGAGAAGCGTGTGCCGCAGGGCGCACCCAGGACGAGGACGCCCCTCCGCCTCGCGCCCTAGTTCCGCCGCCGGATGTGTGTGAGCGCCGCACCTCATAGCCTCGCAACATGGCATCAGTTGACACTCACCCCAGCGGTCCCCGGAGCCCGGAGCAGCGCAAGCGCGAGGCGCTGGCACGTCTCGTGCGGGACAACGACGTATGGGTCGCCACGGCCGACGGCACCGGCGAGCCGTGCCTCGTTCCGCTCGCTTTCTGGTGGGATGGCGAGGCGGTGTGGCTGTCCACCCGCGACACCAACCCGACCGGGCGAAACCTGTGCGCCTCGGGCCGGGTTCGGCTCTCCTTCGGCCATACCCGGGACGTGGTCCTGGTCCACGGCACCGCACGCATGCTGACCCGCCAAGAGCTTCCGGCCGAGGTGGGCGACGCCTTTGCCGCCAAGGACGGCTGGGACCCTCGTGAGGACCACACGTCGTACGTCTTCTTCCAGGTCATCCCGAAGGTGCTGCAGGCGTGGGGAACGGTTCCCGAGATGGCCGGACGGACCCTGATGCGCGACGGGGAGTGGCTGGTCTAGTGACCTGAGTCAGAGATTCGGTGGCAGTAGGCCGCGACTTTGTCGAGGATCTCGTCGGCGGTCTTGGTCCAGATGAATGGTCTGGGGTG
>NZ_JBSFJF010000152.1:0-2639 GCF_053597915.1 Streptomyces sp. NPDC001219
CCGTTGCGCATCGGTCACCGACAACGGCGGAATCTTCGGACCCGGACGACTCATACCCAACCAACGACGAATCTCTGACTCAGGTCACTAGGTCGTGTCTCTTCGATCAGGTAGTTCGTTGTTCTGGTCATGCTCAGCAGGGGGGATCTGACTGACGCCGAGTGGGCTGTGCTGGAGCCGCTGGTGCCGGTGAGCAACAACCGATGCGGCCGCTGGCGGGATCACCGTCGAGTGATCAACGGGATCATTCACCGGCTTGGCACCGGGGTGCAGTGGCGTGAACTGCCCGAAGGCTTCGGCCCATGGAAGACGGTCCACAAGCGGCCTGTGCTGTGGTCGGCTGACGGCACGTGGGAGATGCTCCTCCAGCACGTTCAGGTCACTGCCGACGCCGACAGTGACCTTGACTGGAACGTCAACGTCGACTCCACCTCCGTGCGAGCCCACCAGCACGCCGCCGGCGCTCCCAAGAAGCCGCCACCTACCCCACCCAGCTCTTCAAAAGGGGCACCACAAAGATCACTTCACGGGTGCGCGCACATTATCCTGCGGCTCCTGCTGGAGGAGGCGGTGCGCCGGGTGAGGCCCTCGGCCGCTCCCGTGGCGGGCTGACGACCAAGATCCATATTGCGGCGGAGGGCCGCTGCCGCCCGCTGCCCCTGCTCATCACACCGGGACAGCGGGCGGACTGCACCCAGTTCGAGGCGGTCATGGACAAGATCCGCGTAGCAGTTCAGAGCGGTCGCCACCCGATATGACGAGCGAGGGTACGTCTACCTCGGCACCGTCACCGCCGCTGCGCTCCTCATCTGGCTCCGTTCGTGACGGGAGTCCATGAGAGGGGAGCACCACTACCCATAACCGGGCGTGCTGTGCGCAGATTCCCGTTTCCGCTGTGACATTCCCCCAACACCAGGTGCCTTCTCATCATGGCTCTCACCTGGGCATACTCCACGCCTGCCGCTTCTCAATCCTGCCCGGTACAGGGGTTGTTGGGAAGGAGCGTCCGTGATCGCTCAGCCTCTCGGGGATCGGCTCGCCCCCTCGCGATCCTCGCCGCGGAGTCATTTGGCACACCGGCCTCACATGCCACCCCTGATCTCGGCACAGCACGATCGACAGACATTGGAGTACAGGGTGAATCAAGCCCCCACCACGTCATCCGACAGCACCCCTGGGGAACACGGCGACGCAGACCGGTCCTGGCTAATACGGCGAGGACTGCTACTGGAGTCCGGCCCCCAGCGGAGGCTGGCCCTCGCCGGCTTCGTCAACCAGCTCGGCACCGCGGCCTTCTTGGCGACCGTGCCGCTGTACGCCCTGCGGGTGATCCACCTGTCCATCGGGCAGGTCGGTCTCGGCCTCAGTGTCGCGGGGGTGGTCGGTCTGATCGCCGGGATCCCGGTAGGACATCTCGCCGACCGCCGCGGCCCGAAGGGCATCTTTCTGATCACGCTGCTGATCCAGGCCCTTTCCATGACGTCCTTGCTGTTCGCCCACTCGTTATGGTCGTTCGTCCTGGCTGTGGCCGTGACGGACCTCGCCGGCTCGTCCGGCGGTGCGGCTCGTGGCCCGATGATCCGCCGCTTCGGCGGTGACGAGGTGCCGAAGTTCCGCTCCTACCTGCGATCGGTGGCCATGCTCGCCGGCACGTTCGGCGCGCTGGCGGCCGGTGCGGTAGTGCAGATCGACAGCGACTTCGCCTACCGCGCCCTTATCTTCGCCAACGCGCTCACGTTCAGCGGCAGTGCCGCCGTCCTGGTCAAGCTGCCGAAGCTCAAACCCCTGCCATCCCCGCGCGAGGAAGGCCGGTGGACCGCGCTCAAGGACAAGCCGTACGTGGCCTTCGTCGTGCTCGACGGCATCATGTGGATTCAGAGCGAGGTGCTGTCGTACGCCCTGCCGCTGTGGGTAGTCCTGCACACGGACGCACCACGGTGGTTCGTCGGTCTGGCGATCGCCGTCAACACCGTGATGGTGGTGTTCCTGCAGATTCGGACCAGTCGCGGGGTCAAGGGCGGCACCGTCGCCGGCCGGGCCACCCGCCGAGCCGGGCTGGCGTTCCTGATCGGCATGGCGGTCATCGCCTCAGCCTCCGGAGTGCCCGGCTGGGCCGCCGTGACGATCATGATGGTCGGCGTCGCCATTCACACGGTGGGGTCACTGTGGCATGGGGCCGGATCGCTGGAGCTGCGGTTCCGGCTGGCTCCCGCACATGCCCAGGGTCAGTACTCCGGGGTGTTCGGTATGGGAATGGGCCTGTGCTACGTGGTGGCGCCGAGCCTGCTGGGCCTGCTCTGCGTGACCTGGGGGGCGCCCGGCTGGCTCGTGATGGGCGGTGTGTTCGTCGCAGCCGGTCTCGCCATGCCGTACGTGATCCAGTGGGCAGGCCGCAGCCGGGAGATAGCGGCGCCGGCCGACTGAGCTGCCGCCCAGGGGCTGGAATACTCCTCGATTCGATCGGCCACGCCGCGCACCGACGTCGACTACCGCAAATCGCGTTTGAGCAGGAGCAGGAATGACTCTCGATCGGGGAGACAGAGTCTAGTGACCTGAGTCAGAGATTCGGTGGCAGTAGGCCGCGACTTTGTCGAGGATCTCGTCGGCGGTCTTGGTCCAGATGAATGGTCTGGGGTGGT
>NZ_JBSFJF010000153.1:0-2615 GCF_053597915.1 Streptomyces sp. NPDC001219
AATCCAGCAGGCGCGCTGTCCGGGCCGCAGGTGTGCGAGCGCTCGGGCCAACGCAGCGGTGGCTGCCGTGCTTTCGGCAGCACGGGCCGGTTCGCCGCCGGCGTCGTGGGCCGCCGGCTCGGCAACGGTCTCAAGGGCGACGGAAGGGGCCTGCCCGCGGCGGACGTTGAGGCATCGGTTGGTGACGATGCGGTACATCCACGTGCGGAACGCCGCGTCCCTGCGGAACTGGGGAAGACGCCGCCATGCGCTGATGAAGCCGTCCTGCACAGCCTCCTCGGCATCCGAGAGATTGCCGAGCATGTGGTACGCCAGGGCCAGCAGCGGCCCACTGTGGCGGTGCACGAGCACCGCGAAGGCGTCATCGTCACCTTCGGCGGCGCGGGCGACCAGGATGCGGTCCTCCACGTCCCCGAGATCCGGCTCACCGGGACGCTCCGCCCCGGTGGACGGAGGCGGCTCCGCGTGCCGGGGTGACGAGAATCCCTCGTGCTCCACATCCACTGTTCGCTTCCTACGTGAGGCGTCTCGCGAGCCGCGAGGCCCGCCGTCCCCCGCCGGCTCCCTGGCCGCCGGTCCCGTCAGGCAGCCACCGACCAGCGTACGTGATCCAGGCCACAAATAAGTGTGACGATTTCACACCATACGTGTCCAATCTTGTGACGGGCACCGATCCGGCGCCCGTGCCACTCCACCCAGGAGAACGCCATGACGAACGCGACATTCCGCCCTGTCTCGGAAGGGCTCAGGACCACCGACGAGACCACGGCACAGCAAGATCCGAAGCGAGGCACCCTCTCTCCGGAGAGCCGTGGCCGGACCACGATCGCGGACACCGTCGCGGCGAAGATCGCCGGGATGGCGGCCCGCGAGGTACCGGGCATCCACAACCTCGGCTCCGGAATGGCCCGGGCCATCGGCGGCGTCCGCGAGCGGATGCCCGGCGGGCAGCCCAGCGCCACCCGCGGTGCCAGCGTCGAGGTGGGCGAGCGCCAGGCGGCGGTGGACCTGAACGTGGTCGTCGACTACGGCTACCCCATCACCGAGGTCGCCGCAGACGTCCGCACCAATGTCATCGCAGCGATGGAACGGATGACCGGCCTGGAGGTCGTCGAGGTGAACATCGCCGTCAACGACATCGACATACCGGGCGACGAAGACGACAGCGAGCAGCGGGTGGAGTGACCTCCCCCGGTCTCTTCCCGGCCACGCCTGCACGGCGCGCGGGAAGAGACGGCAACACAAGGCGGGTGAAGGAACGATGAACGCAACCGTGGTGGGGCTCCTGACCGGTCTGACCCTGGGTTTCGCGGGCTTCTTCGGCGGCTTCGGGGCCTTCCTCGTGGTCGCCGCCATGGGCCTGGTGGGTCTGGTCATCGGCCACCTGACGCGCAGTGACGTGCACGTCAGCGACTACGTACACAGCCGCGAGGACGACGGGCGCCGCGAGACCTTCGACCGCCCCCGCAGCACTTACAGCCCCGGGCCGTACCGCACCGGGCACACCGGGCGAGTCCGGTGACAGCCCAACTCCCGTCGCCTCCCCTGGGAAGCGGCACGGAAGCTGAGACCGCACGTGCTCCCTCGCTTCCCTCGCCCGCCCGGCGCGGTGCGACGCTGATCCCCGAGACCGTGGTGTCCCGCATCGCGGTCCGGGCGGCACGCGAAGCCCTCATCCGGCACGCCGGCCGGCCACCCGCTCGTCTCGGCCTGGGCCCTGCGCACTCCACGGCCGCCGTCCACGAAGGCTCGGCACGCCTGAAGGTCTCCGTGGACCTGCCCTACCCCGTCGACATCGCCCGCACCTGCGGCGAGATCCGGCGCTACATCGCCCACCGGGTGGCCGACCTGACCGGCCTGCGGATCGACGACCTCACCGTCTCCGTCCAGCGGCTCGTCTCCGGCGAAAGCCTGCGACGAGGCCGGGCCGCATGACCTCACGGCCCGCGCCACGACAGGAGAATCATGACTTCTCCCACTCCACACGCCCCGCCCGGCCACGGCGGCGCTCTCCCGCGATCGCAGCCGGCCGAGGCACATGACCGGCCCGCTGGGCCGGCGCAGCACGGTGTGCCTGCGAACGACCGCTCCCGCCGTCCCTGGTCGGCGCGTCGCATCCCCGCCTGCCTGGCCGCCTCGCTGATCCTGCTCGCAGCGGGGGCGCTGCTGTTCGAAGCGATCTGGATACGCGCCGGACACCGGGCCACCGCATGGTGGACAACCCTGACCGCCGAACTCGCCACCCGCCCGCTCGGCAACCTCTGGCTCCTCACCGGTGCCGCCGTCGCCGCAGCCCTGGGCCTGTGGCTCATCATCCTGGCCCTCACCCCGGGCCTACGGCACCAACTGCCCTTGCGTGTGCCGAACAACAGCCGCATTCGGATGCATGCCGTACTCGCGCGCAAGGGCGCGGCGCTGCTGCTGCGCGACGCGGCCATGCGTGTCCCGGGGGTCAGCACGGTGCGCGTGCGGGTGCGCCGGCGCCGCATCACCGTCCGTGCCGGCGTGGGCTTTCGTGATACCGCCGATGTGAAGGACGACCTCGCCGACACCCTTCGCCGCGAGGCACGCGACCAACTCGCCTTGGCGCGTCCTCCTCGGCTGAAGGTCCGCGT
>NZ_JBSFJF010000154.1:0-2497 GCF_053597915.1 Streptomyces sp. NPDC001219
GGTGCGTCGTGACTGCGTGCCTTTTGAAGAATGAGCCTGCGAGTTTGCGGTATGTTGCGAGGTTAACCCGTGTGGGGAAGCCGTAGCGAAAGCGAGTCCGAATAGGGCGTTGAGTAGCGTGCCCAAGACCCGAAGCGGAGTGATCTAGCCATGGGCAGGTTGAAGCGGAGGTAAGACTTCGTGGAGGACCGAACCCACCAGGGTTGAAAACCTGGGGGATGACCTGTGGTTAGGGGTGAAAGGCCAATCAAACTCCGTGATAGCTGGTTCTCCCCGAAATGCATTTAGGTGCAGCGTCGTGTGTTTCTTGCCGGAGGTAGAGCACTGGATAGGCGATGGGCCCTACCGGGTTACTGACCTTAGCCAAACTCCGAATGCCGGTAAGTGAGAGCGCGGCAGTGAGACTGTGGGGGATAAGCTCCATGGTCGAGAGGGAAACAGCCCAGAGCATCGACTAAGGCCCCTAAGCGTGTGCTAAGTGGGAAAGGATGTGGAGTCGCAGAGACAACCAGGAGGTTGGCTTAGAAGCAGCCACCCTTGAAAGAGTGCGTAATAGCTCACTGGTCAAGTGATTCCGCGCCGACAATGTAGCGGGGCTCAAGCACACCGCCGAAGTCGTGTCATTGCAGTAATACTCCTAACGGAGGCTGTGATGGGTAGGGGAGCGTCGTGTGCCGGGTGAAGCAGCCGTGGAAACGAGTTGTGGACGGTTCACGAGTGAGAATGCAGGCATGAGTAGCGATACACACGTGGGAAACGTGTGCGCCGATTGACTAAGGGTTCCTGGGTCAAGCTGATCTGCCCAGGGTAAGTCGGGACCTAAGGCGAGGCCGACAGGCGTAGTCGATGGACAACCGGTTGATATTCCGGTACCCGCTTTGAAACGCCCAGTATCGAATCCATTAATGCTAAGGCCGTGAAGCCGGCCTGGAGTCTTCGGACAAAGGGACGTGGTGGAGCCGCCGATCCAAGGTGGTAGTAGGTAAGCGATGGGGTGACGCAGGAAGGTAGTCCAGCCCGGGCGGTGGTTGTCCCGGGGTAAGGGTGTAGGCCGTGTGGTAGGTAAATCCGTCACACGTTAAGGCTGAGACCTGATGCCGAGCCGATTGTGGTGAAGTGGATGATCCTATGCTGTCGAGAAAAGCCTCTAGCGAGTTTCATGGCGGCCCGTACCCTAAACCGACTCAGGTGGTCAGGTAGAGAATACCGAGGCGTTCGGGTGAACTATGGTTAAGGAACTCGGCAAAATGCCCCCGTAACTTCGGGAGAAGGGGGGCCATTGCTGGTGATGAGTCTTGCACTCTGAGCTGGTGGTGGCCGCAGAGACCAGCGAGAAGCGACTGTTTACTAAAAACACAGGTCCGTGCGAAGCCGTAAGGCGATGTATACGGACTGACGCCTGCCCGGTGCTGGAACGTTAAGGGGACCGGTTAGTCATGATTCGTCATGGCGAAGCTGAGAACTTAAGCGCCAGTAAACGGCGGTGGTAACTATAACCATCCTAAGGTAGCGAAATTCCTTGTCGGGTAAGTTCCGACCTGCACGAATGGCGTAACGACTTCTCGACTGTCTCAACCATAGGCCCGGTGAAATTGCATTACGAGTAAAGATGCTCGTTTCGCGCAGCAGGACGGAAAGACCCCGGGACCTTTACTATAGCTTGATATTGGTGTTCGGTTCGGCTTGTGTAGGATAGGTGGGAGACTTTGAAGCAATCACGCCAGTGGTTGTGGAGTCATTGTTGAAATACCACTCTGGTCGTGCTGGATGTCTAACCTGGGTCCGTGATCCGGATCAGGGACAGTGTCTGGTGGGTAGTTTAACTGGGGCGGTTGCCTCCTAAAGAGTAACGGAGGCGCCCAAAGGTTCCCTCAGCCTGGTTGGCAATCAGGTGTTGAGTGTAAGTGCACAAGGGAGCTTGACTGTGAGACTGACGGGTCGAGCAGGTACGAAAGTAGGGACTAGTGATCCGGCGGTGGCTTGTGGAAGCGCCGTCGCTCAACGGATAAAAGGTACCCCGGGGATAACAGGCTGATCTTCCCCAAGAGTCCATATCGACGGGATGGTTTGGCACCTCGATGTCGGCTCGTCGCATCCTGGGGCTGGAGTCGGTCCCAAGGGTTGGGCTGTTCGCCCATTAAAGCGGTACGCGAGCTGGGTTTAGAACGTCGTGAGACAGTTCGGTCCCTATCCGCTGTGCGCGTAGGAGTATTGAGAAGGGCTGTCCCTAGTACGAGAGGACCGGGACGGACGAACCTCTGGTGTGCCAGTTGTCCTGCCAAGGGCATGGCTGGTTGGCTACGTTCGGAAAGGATAACCGCTGAAAGCATCTAAGCGGGAAGCCTGCTTCGAGATGAGTACTCCCACCTCCTTGAGGGGTTAAGGCTCCCAGTAGACGACTGGGTTGATAGGCCAGATATGGAAGCCCGGTAACGGGTGGAGTTGACTGGTACTAATAGGCCGAGGGCTTGTCCTCAGTTGCTCGCGTCCACTGTGT
>NZ_JBSFJF010000155.1:0-2480 GCF_053597915.1 Streptomyces sp. NPDC001219
AGGGTGTGCAGGGCGGCGTCCAGCAGTGCCGGGTGCAGTAGGTAGTGTCCGGCCTGTGTGCGTGGCTCCTGCGGGAGGGTCACCTCGGCGAAGATTTCGTGCTCGCTCCGCCAGGCCCGTCTCAGCCCGCGAAACGCCGGGCCGTAGGTGTAGCCGAGTTCTTCGAGACGCTCGTACGCGCCCTCCAGTGACACTTCCCGTGCTTGCGCCGGAGGCCACGCTGTCAGCTTCTCGCCTGCGGACGGGTCGCCCGGGGCCAGCCGTCCGCGGGCATGCAGCGTCCACGGCCGCTCACCCTCACCGGCCTCACCGGTCTCACTGTCCGGCCGGTCCTGCTCAGGCCGTGCGTAGATCTCCACCGTCCGGCGTCCGGCGTCATCGGCCTCGCCGACGACGACCTGCACCTGCACACCACCCCACACCGGCAGCACCAACGGCACCGACAGCAGGAGTTCGTCGAGTGTCTCGGTGCCGGTCTGTTCGCCGGCGCGCATCGCCAGTTCCACCAGGGCCGTGCCCGGCAGCAGGACGTTGCCGTCGACCGCGTGCTCGGCCAGCCAGCCGTGGGTGCGCGCCGACACCCGTCCGGTGAAGACATGGGTGTCCCGGTCGGCCAGGGTCACGGCCGCGCCGAGCAGCGGGTGCCGCGTGGGAGTCAGACCCAGGCCGGCGGCGTCCAGCGGGGCGCCCGAGCCGTCCAGCCAGTACCGCTCGCGCTGGAAGGTGTACGTGGGGAGGTCGACCCGTCGGGCGCCTGGGAGGACCTGGGTCCAGTCGGGGCCGGCGCCGCGCAACCGCAGCAGGGCCAGTGCCGTCGCCACGGACTCCGCCTCGGGCCGCCCGCGTCGCAGCGCCGGGGCGAGCACTCCGGCCTCCTCGGTCAGGCATGCTTCGGCGAGAGCGGTCAGGACGCCGTCGGGACCCAGCTCCAGGTATTCGGTGACGCCCTCGGACTGCAGGAACCGCACGCCGTCGTGGAACCGGACGGTGCCGCGGATGTGGCGGACCCAGTAGTCGGGCGACGTCAGTTCCTCGTCGGTGGCGAGGACACCGGTCACGTTGGAGACGACGGGGATCTTCGGGGCATGGAAGGTCAGGTCCGAGATGAACTCCCGGAATTCGTGGAGGATCTCCTCCATGTGCGGGGAGTGGAAGGCGTGTGAGACGGTCAGGAGCCTGACCTTGGCACCCTTGGTCCGCCAGTCCTCCGTGATGTCGGCGACGGCGTCCTGGTCGCCGGAGATCACCGTGGCGCGCGGGCCGTTGACCGCGGCGACGGAGACGCGCTCCTCGCCGTAGGGGAGCAGGGAGGCGCGGACCTCGTCCTCCGCGGCCTGGATCGAGGCCATCGCGCCGCCCTCGCGGGCGTCCTGCATCAGGCGGCCGCGCTCGGCGACCAGGACACAGGCGTCGGGGAGGTCGAGGACCCCGGCCACATGGGCTGCGGAAACCTCGCCGAGGGAGTGGCCGAGCAGGTAGTCAGGCCGCACGCCGTAATGTTCGAAGAGGCGGTACAGAGCGACTTCGACCGCGAACAGCGCGGCCTGGGTGAAGGCGGTCTGGTCGATCAGTGCGGCGTCGGCCGACGTCTCCGGGGCGAAGAGCACTCCCTTCACGGGACGGACCAGCTCCGGGTCCAGGTGGGCGCACACCCGGTCCAGCGCCTCGGCGAACACCGGGTTGGTCTCGTACAGCTCGCGGCCCATGCCGAGCCGTTGGGCGCCCTGGCCGGTGAACAGGAAGGCGGTCTTGCCGGGGCGGGGTGTGGTGCGGGTCCCGACCACGCCGGGCACGTTCCGGACGTCGGCCGAACCGGCCAGCGACGCAAGGTTCTTGAGGAGCGTCTCACGGCTGTCGCCCAGGACGGCGACGCCCCGGTCGAGCAGGGCGCGTCCGGTGGCAAGTGAGTAGGCGACGTCGGCCGCCTCAAGACCGGGCTTCGCCTCGACGAATCGGCGCAGGCGCTCGGCTTGGTCGCGCAGCGACTTCTCGGTCTTGCCGGTGATGATCCACGGCAGGACCGGGGAGGGTGCGTCGGGCGTCCTGGCCGGGAGCGGCTCGGCCGGGGGCTCTTCGATGACGACGTGGGCGTTGGTGCCGCTGATCCCGAAGGAGGAGACGCCCGCGCGGCGCGGCCGGCCGTTGGTCTCCGGCCATTCCCGTGCGTCGGTCAGCAGCTCGACCGTGCCGGTGTCCCAGTCCACGTGGCTGGATGGTTTGCCTACGTGCAGTGTGGGCGGGAGTGTCCGGTGCCGCATGGCTTCGATCATCTTGATCACGCCGCCGACGCCGGCGGCTGCCTGCGAGTGGCCGATGTTGGATTTGAGGGAACCGAGGAACAATGGCTGGTCGGTGGGCCGGTTCCGTCCGTAGGTGGCGAGGAGTGCTTGTGCCTCGATGGGGTCGCCGAGGCGGGTTCCGGTGCCGTGGGCTTCTACGGCGTCGATGTCGTTGGTGTTCAGTCCGGCGTTTGCGAGTGC
>NZ_JBSFJF010000156.1:0-1666 GCF_053597915.1 Streptomyces sp. NPDC001219
TTCCAGGTCTTCATCCCGCTGCGCTACCAGCACGACTTCGTCGACATGCAGGACGGCAAGGTCCGCAACAAGCTCCAGGCCCGGACGACCATGGCATCGGGCGCGGAGGCCCTGAAGACCTTCGCGGTCTCCCGTCTGCTCTTCGACAACGTCCCGCACGTCAAGGTCTTCTGGGTCATGCACGGGGTGTCGACGGCCCAGCTGGCCCTGAACCACGGTGCGGACGACATGGACGGCTCGGTGGTCGAGTACAAGATCACGCATGACGCGGATGACTTCGGCACCCCGGACAAGCTGACCCGCGAGGACATTCTCGACCTGATCCGGGATGCCGGCTTCCGCCCCGTCGAGCGCAACACCCGCTACGAGACCATCCGCGAGTACCCGGGCCCGGACCCCGACCGTCGCGAGTCCCCGCAGCCCATGCGGGTCTGAGACCCACCGGCCCGAGCACCCGAGCACCCGAAACCACAGACCAAGACCACGACCACGATCGGCAGGCAGGCGGTATGTCCACCAACGCGAACGTGAACGACGACAAACTCGAGGTCTGGATCGACCAGGACCTGTGCACCGGAGACGGCATCTGCGTGGAGTACGTGCCGGAGGTCTTCGAGCTGGACATCGACGGTCTCGCCTATGTGAAGGGTGAGAACGACGAGTTGCTCCAGGAGCCCCGGGCGACCGTGCCGCTGCCCCTGGAGCTGATCCGGGATGTCGCGGACTCGGCCAAGGACTGTCCGGGCGAGTGCATTCACGTACGGCGCGTCAAGGACGCGGTGGAGGTCTACGGGCCGGAGGCCGAGTCGGCCTGACCCCGGTCGGCGGGCCCGCAGGACACACAGCGAACAGGCTGGTTCCCGGAAGATGCTTTCGGGGACCGGCCTGTCGGCATGGGCCGGCCGGGGTTCCGGCCGGCCGGGGTTCCGGCCGGCCGGGGCACTTCGGCCTGGGGCCGCGCCGCCGGGGTCTCCGTACACAGCACGGCGGTGACCGGATCAGCCAAGTGATCCGGTCACCGCGTGGGTGGCAGCTAGGGGAGGCGTGGCGAGGAAGGCCGATCCGGTCAGCTCGCCCCGATCACCTTCAGCTCGGGGTGGCTCCTCGCGTCGTCCGGGCCGTCCAGGGCGGTGGAGGACAGGTGGGAGACGACATGGTCGTCGACCGGGTCGTTGGCCGGGTCGTCATGGACGACCAGGTGGTGGTAGGTCGTGTCGCGCTGCGCCGGGGTCCGTTCGGCCGACCGGATCAGCTGCAGCAGCTCCATACGGTCGGAGCGGTGCTTGGCGCCGGCCGAGGAGACCACGTTCTCCTCCAGCATCACCGAGCCGAGGTCGTCGGCGCCGTAGTGCAGGGAAAGCTGTCCGGCCTCCTTGCCGGTGGTCAGCCAGGACCCCTGGATGTGCGGGACGTTGTCCAGGAAGATCCGCGCGATGGCGAGCATGCGCAGATACTCGAAGACCGTCGCCTGGGTCTGGCCCTTCAGGTGGTTGTTCTCCGGCTGGTAGGTGTACGGGATGAACGCCCGGAAGCCGTTGGAGCGGTCCTGGACGTCGCGGATCATGCGGATGTGCTCGATCCGCTCGGCGTTGGTCTCGCCGGTGCCCATCAGCATCGTGGAGGTCGACTCCACGCCCAGCTCGTGGGCCGTCTCCATGATCTCCAG
>NZ_JBSFJF010000158.1:0-1579 GCF_053597915.1 Streptomyces sp. NPDC001219
CGGTGACGGCGCGAGCGGTGCCGGTGAGCAGCAGGGTGATCTGCTGAGGGTCCGCAGGTGGGGAGGTCAGGGTTGCCGGTCCATCCCAGCGCGGCTTTAACCAGGCGCTTGCGGGGCTCCCTGTCGAGGGTGAGTTCCAGCGTCTTGGGCGGGGCCTCGGGGCTGCCGCTTCGTGACGATGTCGTGTGTCCCTGCCTGCGCGACGACGCCAGGTGAGCTCCGAACCACGTCACCGCCCCCTTCAACCGAGCGAGACACCGCTCAGCGCCCGGCGACCGTCGGGGGTTCGTCGTGCTGCCGAGGAGTTCACTGTGCCCACCTTCGAGACACTCCCCGCTTCCGTTGGCGGACGAGCGCCGTGGGGGCGGGAAGGAGCGCCGTGGGGGCGGGTGCCTGGGTGTGCCGGACGGTGGCCTGGGGAATCCGCGTCGCGGAGAGGGGCGGTGGGACGGCGCCGTGAGTGCCGGGCGCCGTGCGCAGAGGCAGGCAGGCGCTCACCTGTCGTTTCAGGCCGGTCGTGCCGCTGCCGTTGCCCGGGCAACGGCGGCGGTCGCGAGGCCGCGGATGAGGGGGTGGGGGCGGGCGCCGTCGCCGGCGAGTTCCGGCTGGAAGAGGGTGGCGAGGAAGAACGGGTGCTCCGGCAGCTCGGCGATCCGTACCTCGCCGTCGGTGTCGGTACCGGTGAACTGCAACCCGTGGGTGCGCAGCTGCTCCACATGGCAGGGGCTGGCGCCGAAGCTGCAGTGGTAGCGCTCGATGGATCGTTCGGCGCCGATGAGCATTTCGGCGCGGGAGCCCGCAGTGAGCTCGATCGTGCCCTCGTGACCGACCAGGGAGCACGCGAGCGGCACCACCACGGCGTCGGCCGCCGACGTGTCGGGGGCGTTCTCCGCATGACCGGCCGTTGCCAGCCCGGCAACGTGACGGGCGTATTCGAGCAGGACGTGCTGGAAGCCGCCGCAGGTGCCGAGCAGGGGGATGCCTTCCTCGCGGGCGGTGCGGATGGCTGCGAGCGCGCCGGCCTCGCTGCGGTAAGGGCTGCCGGGCAGCACCCAGACCGCATCGAACCCGGCCAGGGACCCGTGATCCGCAACATCCTGAGTGGGCATCCAGTAGGCGTCCAGGTCCAGGCCGTCACGCTCGCGGAGCGCGTCGAGCAGGCCCGGGATACGGGTGTGGGAACGGACGTGGGGCGAGCGGTCGCCGACCAGGGCGACGCGGGCGGTGTGTGTCACCCGGCCATCCTGAGCCGCCGAACTGCATCAGGTCCAACGATGATTCCTGCATCCGGTATCAGCAATACTGATGGTCATGGACCCGCAGCAGCTGCGTACGTTCGTCGCCGTGGTCGACCACCGCTCCTTCTCCGCGGCCGCCCAGACCCTCGGCTACACCCAGTCCGCGGTCTCGCAGCACATCGCGAGCCTCGAGACCGATGTGGAGGCGCCGCTGCTGACCCGCCGGCCGGTGGCGCCGACCGAGGCGGGCGAGCGGCTGCTGGAACACGCCCGGCCGCTGCTGCTGCGCCTGGATGCGGCGCGGGCAGATGTCGCGCGCCTGCGGCAGGCGCGCCCGGGCC
>NZ_JBSFJF010000159.1:0-1479 GCF_053597915.1 Streptomyces sp. NPDC001219
ACCGGCACGTCATACGTCCGCGAAGGCGGCTTCCTGCACGACGCGGACCTGTTCGACCGCGAGTTCTTCGGCATGTCACCACGCGAGGCAACCGCCATCGACCCACAGCAACGCCTGCTGCTGGAGACCGCCTGGGAGACGTTCGAGAACGCGGGCATCGACCCGGCCGAACTGCGCGGCAGCGCGACCGGCGTGTTCACCGGCGCCATGTACAACGACTACGGCTCCCGCCCTCACCTGCCCGCCGAGGGCACCGAGGGCTACCTCTTCAGCGGCAGCGCGGGCTCCATCGCCTCGGGCCGGATGGCGTACACCTTCGGCCTGGAGGGCCCGGCCGTCACGGTCGACACGGCCTGCTCCTCCTCGCTGGTGGCACTGCACATGGCCGCGGGCGCGCTGCGCAACGGCGAGTGCGACCTCGCGCTCGCCGGCGGCGTGGCCGTCATGTCGACGCCGACGGCGTTCGTGGAGTTCTCCCGGCTGCGTGGTCTGTCGGCCGACGGCCGCTGCAAGTCCTTCTCCGACGACGCCGACGGCACCGGCTGGTCCGAAGGAGTCGGCCTGCTCCTGGTCGAACGGCTCTCCGACGCCCGCAAAAACGGCCACCGAGTACTGGCCGTAATCCGCGGCACCGCCGTCAACCAGGACGGAGCCAGCAACGGACTCACCGCACCCAACGGCCCCTCCCAGGAACGTGTGATCCGCCAAGCACTCGCAAACGCCGGACTGAACACCAACGACATCGACGCCGTAGAAGCCCACGGCACCGGAACCCGCCTCGGCGACCCCATCGAGGCACAAGCCCTCCTCGCCACCTACGGACAGGGACGCCCCGCCGGGCATCCCCTCTACCTCGGCTCACTGAAGTCGAACATCGGCCACGCGCAGGCGGCCGCCGGTGTCGGCGGTGTGATCAAGATGATCGAGGCGATGCGGCACGGGGTGCTGCCGCGAACACTGCATGTGGGCGAACCGTCCAGCCACGTGGACTGGGACACCGGCACGGTCGAGCTGCTGACCGACGCGCGGGAGTGGCCCGTCACCGACGGCCGGCCGCGCCGCGCGGGCGTCTCCTCCTTCGGTTTCGGTGGGACGAACGCCCACGTCGTCATCGAAGAGCCCCCGGCCGTCTCCGAGAGTCAGGACACCGTCGAGCAAACCGAACTACCGCTGATCCCCTGGGTGTTGTCGGGTAAGAGCGTGCAGGCCCTCCGCGATCAGGCCACCCGACTGGCGACACACCTGGAGACCCGCCTGGGGCTGACCGCACAGGACGTCGCCCTGTCACTGGCAACAGAACGAGCAACCTTCGAACACCGCGCCGTACTGACCGGCACCAATCGCGAAGAACTCCTCCAAGCCGCAAAAACCCTGGCACAAGACGACACACCCCAGCCCCCACAAACCCCCCGCCCCGGCCAAACAGCATTCCTCTTCACCGGCCAGGGCGCCCAACGACTCGGCATGGGCCAGGAACTG
>NZ_JBSFJF010000160.1:0-1358 GCF_053597915.1 Streptomyces sp. NPDC001219
TAGCCGAGTTCTTCGAGACGCTCGTACGCGCCCTCCAGTGACACTTCCCGTGCTTGCGCCGGAGGCCACGCTGTCAGCTTCTCGCCTGCGGACGGCTCCGTGGGGGCCAGCCGTCCGCGGGCATGAAGCGTCCACGGCCGCTCACCCTCACCGGCCTCACCGGTCTCACTGTCCGGCCGGTCCTGCTCAGGCCGTGCGTAGATCTCCACCGTACGGCGTCCGGCATCATCGGCCTCGCCGACGACGACCTGCACCTGCACACCACCCCACACCGGCAGCACCAACGGCACCGACAGGGTCAGGTCCTCCAGAGCTGGAGCGCCGACCTGCTCGCCCGCGCGAGCACAGAGTTCGACGAACGCGGTGCCGGGCAGCAAAGTGGTGCCGAGGACCACGTGATCGGCTAGCCAGGGATGGGTGCGCAGCGAGACGCGGCTGGTCAGCACGTACTCGTCTCGGGTGGCCAGACCCAGCGAAGCGCCCAGGATGGGGTGCCCGACCGTCCTCAGGCCCAGTCCCTCGGCGTCGGCAGGGGCGTCAACGGAATCCAGCCAGTAGCGCTCGCGTTGGAAGGCGTAGGTGGGCAGGGGTGCCGGGGTGGTGGTTCGGCGGCCGAGGTAGGCGGGCCAGTCGACGGGCACGCCGGCGGTGAACGCCTGGGTCATGCCGGTGACCAGGGTCTTGGTTTCGTCGTGGTCGCGGCGGAGGAGGGGGATGGCGGTGGTGTTGTCGAGTGTGTCGCGGGTGAGGGCGGTGAGGGTGGTGTCCGGGCCGATTTCGATGAATACGCGGGTGCCGGCCTGGTGTAGTGAGGTGAGTGCGTCGGTGAACTTGACGGTGCTGCGGATTTGGTCGGTCCAGTAGCGGGGTGTGGTGAGTTCGTCGGGGGTGGTGAGGCGTCCTGTGAGGGTGGAGACGATGGGGATGTGGGGTTTGTTGTAGGTGATGGTGGTGGCGATTTGGTGGAAGTCGTCGAGGATGCTGTCCATGTGGGGGGAGTGGAAGGCGTGTGAGACGGTCAGGCGCCTGACCCTGGTGCCCTTGGTCCGCCAGTCGTCCATGATGTCGGTGACGGTGTCCTGGTCGCCGGAGATCACGGTGGCGCGTGGGCCGTTGACCGCGGCGATGGAGACGCGTTGCTCGCCGTAGGGGAGCAGGGAGGTGCGGACTTCCTCTTCGCTGGCTTGGATGGCGGCCATGGCGCCGTCTTGGCGGGCGGCTTGCATGAGTCGTCCGCGTGCGGTGACCAGTCGTGCGGCGTCCTGGAGTGAGAACACTCCTGCGATGTGGGCGGCGGCGAGTTCGCCGATGGAGTGGCCGGCGAGGTGGTCGGGGGTGATGCCCCAGGAGTGGATGAG
>NZ_JBSFJF010000161.1:0-1238 GCF_053597915.1 Streptomyces sp. NPDC001219
CTAGGGCGTGTCTCTTTGACGGGCTGATCAGTTGATCGGATGTGTCTCTCCGATTAGTGATCACTGATGCGATGTGGGACCGGATCGAGCCGCTGATGCCGGCCGATCCGGTCCGCGGGCGGCGGTGGGCGGACCACCGCCGCACACTGGAGGCAATCGCGTGGAAGTACCGCACATGCTCGCCCTGGCGGGACCTGCCTCACGAACTTGGTGCCTTCCAGACCGCTCACAAGCGCCTGATCAGGTGGGCTGCCGACGGCACCTGGCAACGGATCTTCGCTGTTGTGCTCGCCCAGGCGGACGCGGCTGACGGAGTGGAGTGGGCGATTTCCGTGGATTCCACTGTCTGCCGGGCCCACCAGCACGCGGCCGGGGCCAGGAAAGGGGGCGGGCAGGGCTGAACCTGCCGATCACGCACTCGGACGCTCCCGAGGCGGCCTGAGCACGAAAGTTCACCTCGCCAGTGACGGCCAGGCACGGCCCCTCGCCGTCCATGTCACCGCTGGTCAGGCTGGTGACGCGCCTGCTTTCGAGGCGGTCATGGCTCGCATCCGAGTCCCACGCACCGGCCTGGGCAGGGCACGAACCCGACCCGACGTCGTCCTTGCGGACCGAGCCTACTCATCCCGGGCAATCCGTCGGCATCTTCGCCGCCGAGGCATCCGGGCCGTCATCCCGCAGCCTTCTGACCAGGTCGGACACCGTCTCCGGCGAGGCCGGGCCGGCGGTCGTCCGCCCAGCTTCGACGCGGAGGCATACAAGCAGCGCAACACCGTCGAGCGGTGCATCAACCGTCTCAAGCAGTGGCGCGGCCTGGCCATGCGAACGGACAAACTCGCCATCGCCTACGAGGGCGCACTCCACCTCGCAGCCATCTTGATCTGGACGCGCCTACCAAAGGCTGAGGACGCCCGCTCGCCAGGAAAAGTCTTAGCTCAGGGGCTCGGACGACGAAGCGTCGACTGCCCTCACCCGGCAGACCGAGCACCTTCCTGACCTCTTCGCGACGAACAGATGCCGATAGACCATCACTTGGCGCCGCGGGATGCCGCAAAGTGTCGCCTTATCCGCCAGGGCGTGCTCCAGAGCCGAACCACATGTCTCCCGGCATGCCGCGAAGCTCGTCGGGGCGAGCCCGAACGCGAATCTGAAGGACCGGAGGCGGTGACCAAGTCGCGGCATGGCCACCACCCTCGCACCTGGCCCGATCAACGTGAAGTCAAAGAGACAGGCCCTAG
>NZ_JBSFJF010000162.1:0-1208 GCF_053597915.1 Streptomyces sp. NPDC001219
CCTCCTCGCCCTCACCGGACTCAACCCCACCACCCTCCACAAAGCCGCAAACACCCTGCCACCCCTCCTACACGACCTCACCCCCACCACCCACCGCACAACTCCCCCAACCAGCCGCCCCACCAACCAGGACACAAACCCCCCACTCACCCAACACCTCAGCACCCTGCCTCACGAAGAACGCGAACAAGCCCTCCTCAACCTCATACGCACCCAAGTAGCCACAGTCCTCGGACACACCGACACCAACACCATCGACCCCACACACGCCTTCCAAGACATGGGCTTCGACTCACTCACCGCCATCGAACTACGCAACCACCTCAACAACACCACCGGCCTACGACTCCCCACCACCCTCGTCTTCGACCACCCCAACCCCACCGCCCTCGCCACACACCTGGCCTCCGAGCTGTTCGGCATGGAGGAATCCGGGGCCGTCGCCGTCACCGCGGACTCCGCGTCCATGGAGCCGATCGCGATCGTGGGTATGGCGTGCCGTTACCCGGGCGGGGTGTCCTCTCCCGAGGACCTGTGGGACCTGGTCGCCAACGGTGTCGATGCCGTCAGCGAGTTCCCCTCCAACCGCGGCTGGGACATCGAGAAGCTGTACGACCCGGACCCGGACCGGACCGGCACGTCATACGTCCGCGAAGGCGGCTTCCTGCACGACGCGGACCTGTTCGACCGCGAGTTCTTCGGCATGTCACCACGCGAGGCAACCGCGACCGACCCACAGCAACGCCTGCTGCTGGAGACCGCCTGGGAAACGCTGGAGAACGCGGGCATCGTCCCCGCCGAACTGCGCGGCAGCCGCACCGGTGTCTTCGCCGGCGTGATGTACCACGACTACGCCACGGCCACGGGGGCCATTCCGGAGGAGCTGGAGGGCTATCTCGCCGCAGGCAGCGCGGGCAGCGTCGCCTCCGGCCGCCTGTCGTACACCTTGGGTTTCGAAGGTCCGGCGATCACGGTCGACACGGCCTGCTCCTCCTCGCTGGTGGCACTGCACATGGCCGCGGGCGCACTGCGCAACGGCGAGTGCGACCTCGCACTCGCCGGCGGTGCCACGGTCATGGCCACACCCACCACCTTCGTGGAGTTCTCCCGGCAGCGTGGTCTGTCGGCCGACGGCCGCTGCAAGTCCTTCTCCGACGACGCCGACGGCACCGGCTGGTCCGAAGGAGTCGGCCTGCTCCTGGTCGAAC
>NZ_JBSFJF010000163.1:0-1173 GCF_053597915.1 Streptomyces sp. NPDC001219
CTTCGTGGTGCTTGAACGAGGTGAGGGCCTTCTGGCTCGGTGGGGATTGCGACATCTACCGCCGAGTGCAGGAGGCCCTCGTGATCCACCGTAACGCCCCGCTGACGCCGACCGGCAGGCTGCGTCTGGCCCGGTGCGTCGTCGACGACGGCTGGCCCCTGCGCCGGGCCGCGGAACGGTTCCAGGTCAGCCACACCACCGCCGCCCGATGGGCCGGCCGCTACCAACGCCTGGGACACGCAGGCATGGAAGACCGTCCCAGCAGGCCCCACCACCAGCCTCGCCGCACGTCCGCAGCGGTGGAGGGCGAGATCATTCGCCTGCGACGCGAGCACCGGATCGGCCCGCTGCGACTGTCCACCCGTGCAGGCGTCGCCGCCTCCACCGCCCACCGCATCCTCCAGCGCCACGGCCTGCCACCGCTGGCCACCTGCGACCGGGCCACCGGTGAGCCCGTCCGCCGCTACGAACGAGCCCGCCCCGGCGAACTGGTCCACATCGACGTCAAGAAACTCGGCCGCATCCCCGACGGCGGAGGCCACAAAGTCCTCGGCCGGGCCGCCGGACGCAAGAACCGCACCAGCACCGGGTATGCCTACCTGCACACCGCCCTGGACGACCACTCCCGCCTGGCCTACACCGAGGACCTGCCCGACGAGACCGCCCCACCTGCGCGGCCTTCCTGACCCGCGCCACCACCTGGTTCGCCCGGCGAGGCATCACCGTCGAACGCGTACTGACCGACAACGCCTGGGCCTACACCAAGAACACCTGGCGCCAGACATGCCACGACCTGGGCATCAGCCCCCGCTGGACCCGTCCCTGGCGCCCCCAGACCAACGGCAAGGTCGAACGCTTCCACCGCACCCTGCTCGACGAATGGGCCTACCACCAGCCCTACACCTCAGACGCCGAACGCCAGGCAGCGTTCCCCGACTGGCTGGACTGGTACAACTACCACCGACCCCACACCGGAATCAGCGGCCACACCCCAGCCAGCCGCGTCACCAACCTCTCCGGACAACACACCTAGGAAGTTTCGTTTGGATCAGCTGGTCGTTGGTCTGGGTGTGCCGTTACAGATGCGCAGTGGGCGCGGATCGAGCCGTTGCTTCCGGACCGGACGCCGAAGCGGGGCGGACGCTGGCGTGATCACCGGGAGGTGATCGACGC
>NZ_JBSFJF010000164.1:0-1150 GCF_053597915.1 Streptomyces sp. NPDC001219
GGAACCGAGGTGTGGGAGGTGGCATCGGGTGGACGGCCCGCACCCGAAGTACTGCACGAGACCCTGCACCGGATTCAGCGGTTCCTGACCGACGAAAGCAAGACAGACAACACCCTCATCGTCGTGACCCGGGGCGCCCTCGCCGTCAACGGCGAACCCATCGCCGACCTCGCCGCATCCGGCGTGACAGGACTCGTCCGCGTCGCCCAGACCGAACACCCCGGCCGCATCGTGCTCGCGGACATCGAACCCGGCACCGACATCGACACCAACGCCATCCTCGCCACCGGCGAACCCCAACTGGCAATACGAAACGGCGTCACACAGATCCCCCGCCTCAACCGCCTCCTCAACAACCCCGGCACCACCCGCAAAATCCACTGGAACGAAGGCACCATCCTGATCACCGGAGCCACCGGCACACTCGGCACGGTACTGGCCCGACACCTGGTGACCACACACCACGCACGCGACCTGCTGCTCGTATCACGACGTGGAACAAACGCACCAGGAGCCACCGAACTCAGGGACGAACTGACCGCCCTGGGCGCCCACATCACCCTCGCCGCCTGCGACGTCTCCGACAAACAAGCCGTCACCGACCTGCTCGCGTCCATCCCGGCCGAACGCCCCCTCAAAGCCGTCATCCACACCGCCGGAATCCTGGACGACACCGTACTCACCGACCTCACACCCAAACGCCTGGACACAGTCCTCAGACCGAAAACCGACGCCGCCTGGCACCTCCACCAAGCCACCCTCAACCACGAACTCAACGCATTCGTCGTCTACTCCTCGATCGCAGGCCTGATCGGCAACGCCGGCCAAGCCAACTACGCCGCCGCCAACACCTACCTCGACGCACTCACCCAACACCGCAACGCCCTCGGCCTCCCCGGCACCTCACTCGCCTGGGGCCTGTGGAACCAGACCAGCACCATCAGCGGCGAACTCAACGACACAGACCTGCGCCGCCTGGCCCGCATCGGCCTCACACCACTGGCCACCACCCAAGCCATGGAACTCTTCGACACCGCCCTCACCACAACCGAACCCCTCCTCGCCCTCACCGGACTCAACCCCACCACCCTCCACAAAGCCGCAAACACCCTGCCACCCCTCCTACACGACCTCACCCCCACCACCCACC
>NZ_JBSFJF010000165.1:0-1139 GCF_053597915.1 Streptomyces sp. NPDC001219
GGTGGTGAGGGTTCCGGTGTCGGGGTGGTGCGGGAGCGTTTGGCGGGGCTGTCGGTTGTGGAGCGGGAGCGGGCGCTGCTGGAGCTGGTGCGTACCCACGCTGCGGCAGTCCTCGGCTACACCGCATCTGCCGGCCTCGAAAGCGGCGGCACATTCCGGGACTTGGGATTCGACTCGCTCACTGCCGTCGAGCTGCGCAACGGACTGAATGCCGAGACCGGTCTGCGGCTGCCCGCCACTCTGGTCTTCGACTATCCGACGCCGGTCGACCTGGCGCGCTTTCTGGATGGTGAGCTGTTCGGGGCGGTGTCGGGTGTGGCGTCCGACCTGCCGGTGAGGGCTTCCGTGTCGGACGATCCGGTGGTCATCGTCGGGATGAGCTGCCGGCTTCCCGGTGGTGTGGCCAGTCCCGAGGACCTGTGGCGGCTGGTGGCCGGAGCCGAAGACGCCATCTCCGGATTCCCCACGGACCGTGGCTGGGACCTCGATTCCCTCTTTGGGAACGACGCCGACCAGGCAGGTGCGAGCCGAACGCACTCGGGCGGATTCCTGCGTGATGCCGCCCAGTTCGATCCGGCGTTCTTCGGCATCAGCCCACGTGAAGCCGTCGCGATCGACCCCCAGCAGCGCCTGCTGTTGGAAACCTCCTGGGAAGCTCTCGAACGCTCGGGCGTGAGCCCCACTTCGGTCAAGGGCAGCCGAACCGGTGTCTTTGTCGGTGCCAGTGCTTCGGGCTACGGGGCTGGGCTGCGGGAGGCTCCGGAAGGCCTCGGGGGCCACTTGCTCACCGGAAGCTCGGGCGCTGTGGTGTCGGGGCGGGTGTCGTATGCGCTGGGTCTTGAGGGGCCTGCAGTGACTGTGGACACGGCGTGTTCCTCGTCGCTGGTCGCCCTGCACCTGGCGGCGCAGTCCCTGCGCTCGGGCGAATGCGACCTCGCCCTCGCCGGTGGTGTGACGGTCATGGGCAACCCCGGAGCCTTTGTCGAGTTCAGTCTTCAGGGCGGTCTCGCTGCTGATGGCCGGTGCAAGGCGTTCTCGGACGCTGCGGATGGCACCGGTTGGGCTGAGGGTGCTGGTGTGCTGGTGGTGGAGCGCTTGTCGGACGCCAGGCGTAACGGTCATCGGGTGTTGGCCGTGGT
>NZ_JBSFJF010000166.1:0-1139 GCF_053597915.1 Streptomyces sp. NPDC001219
ACCACGGCCAACACCCGATGACCGTTACGCCTGGCGTCCGACAAGCGCTCCACCACCAGCACACCAGCACCCTCAGCCCAACCGGTGCCATCCGCGGCGTCCGAGAACGCCTTGCACCGGCCGTCAGCGGCAAGGCCGCGCTGCTGGCTGAACTCGATGAACGCACCCGGCGTCGACATCACGGTCACACCGCCGGCCAGCGCCAGATCACACTCGCCCGAGCGCAGGGACTGCGCCGCCAGGTGCAGGGCGACCAGCGACGAGGAACACGCCGTGTCCACCGTCACCGCAGGCCCCTCAAGACCCAGCGCATACGACACCCGACCCGACACCACAGCTGCCGCGTTGCCGGTACCGAGATAGCCGTCCTGGCCCTCCGGCGTGCTCAGCAGCAGGGCGGGGTAGTCCTGGCCGTTGGACCCGACGAAGACCCCGGCCCGGCTCCCCCGCAACGTCTGCGGATCAATGCCGGAACGCTCAAGCGCCTCCCAGGAGGTTTCCAGCAGCAGCCGCTGCTGCGGGTCGATCGCGACCGCCTCTCGTGGGCTGATGCCGAAGAACGCCGGGTCGAACCGGTCGGCCCCGCTGACGAATCCGCCATGGCGCGAGTAGCTCTTCCCAGGCTGTCCCGGGGTCGGGTCGTAGAGACCGTCGAGGTCCCAGCCACGGTCATCGGGAAGCTCGGAGATCGCGTCCTCCGCCCCGGCCACCAGCCGCCACAGGTCCTCTGGGCCGGCCACCCCGCCGGGAAGCCGGCAGCTCATCCCGACGATGACCACCGGATCGTCCGACGTCGAAGCCCTCACCGGCAGACCGGGCACCATGTCCGTCCCGGTCCCGAACAGCTCGGCGCCCACGAACCGCGCCAGATCGACCGGCGTCGGATAGTCGAAGACGACGGTGGTGGGCAGCCGCAGACCGGTCTCGGCGTTCAGCCGACCGCGCAACTCCACAGCGGTCAGCGAGTCAAAGCCCAAGTCCCGGAAGGCGGAACGCGCTTCAAGCGACTCCGGCTGGTGGTAGCCGAGGACCGCTGCGGCGTGCGTACGCACCAGCTCCAGCAGCGCCCGCTCCCGCTCCACAACCGACAGCCCCGCCAAACGCTCCCGCACCACCCCGACACCGGAACCCTCACCACC
>NZ_JBSFJF010000167.1:0-1034 GCF_053597915.1 Streptomyces sp. NPDC001219
GTCGACCTTGCCGGTACCGGCGGTCGTCCAGCCCCGGTGGACGTCGACGACGTACTCGTCGTTGCTGCCGAAGAAGATCGGGTCGGCCTGGAAGCCGGCCTTGCCGAGCTGGTCGAAGAAGCTGCGGACTTCGGCGACGCCGTGCTTGGTCCCGGACAGCGGATGCCGTCCGGGGATCGTCCACCGGATGTCCGGCGCGAGGACGGCACTCATGCCTTCGACGTCCCCTGCCGCGTAGGCGGCGAAGAACTTCTCGACCGCCTCGACCTTCGGATCCTTCTGGTTCATGAACTCATCTTCCCTGTAGGCGCGTTGGAGCTCCATCCTCGCAAGGGCCGCGCTGCGGCCACCAGCTCCTTCTGCATCGTGAGACCCCGGCTCAGTCCTCGGTCGGGCCGAGGTCGGGGCGGTCGCGCAGCTCGACCGTGCGGGTGGTCGAGGCGTGCAGTTCGAGGACGGTGATCTCGTTGCGCCCGGCCCTGAGCACCGGGGCCGGAACGTACAGCGTGGCCTGGGCGCCGCGGGACCAGTAGCGCCCCAGTGGGAAGCCGTTGACCCAGACGTTGCCCTTGGTCCAGCCCTCCAGGGCGAGGAAGGTGTCGGCGGGCCGCTCGACGTGGACGTGGCCGCGGTGGAAGGCGGGTCCCACCGGAGGCGACTTCGGGTCGAAGGCGGTGAAGGGCAGGGCGGCGAGATCGTCCAGGGGCAGGGCGCGGCTGGACCACGGCGCCGGCTCCCGGCCGCCCACGAGGGTGCGGCCGAGGAGTCCCTTGCGGTCGTGGACGCCCGGCCCGTAGTTGACCCTGCCCAGGTTCTCCACGAGTACCGTCAGCCGGGCTCCGGGACGGGGGACGGTGAAGGCGAGGGCGTGCTCACGGCCCTCTCGTTCGAGTACGCCGACCGGTTGTCCGTCCACGAAGACCTGCGCGCGGTCGCGCACGTCCTCGGCCCGCAGGACGACCGGCCCCCGGTCCGGCAGCCGGGTCTCGTACAGGACGAAGCCGAAGTCCTGGCCGAGCTCCTCCATCGTGAGC
>NZ_JBSFJF010000168.1:0-1015 GCF_053597915.1 Streptomyces sp. NPDC001219
GCCACACGGCCGGTTCGCGGAGCGCTTCCACCGCCTCGGAGGAGAACAGTGATCACCGAGCTGGAAGGCCAACACCACCTACACCTCATCAGCCCCAACCGAAATGGCGAGGCTAACGGCATGCTGTTGTTTGACTAATGTTTCGCTGTTCAGCCTCGTACTGCCCGCATCCTCGTTTCGCCCACATGAATCCGCGCCTTGAGCTGCGACTGTCACAAATACCGGCCCCTTCCTTTCGGCAGGCAACCGGAGGCGTTAGTTCCGGAAGCCGACTAATTCACGTCTAATCTGCACCCGACCTCACACTTGACAGCCATCGCATCGGTAGCCAAACTCAAGAAAAATCAGGGGCGGCCTTGATGATGACAGCCAGGACAACAAAACTGACCATCTCTGATTTCGCCCGCCCTGCCGAAATATTGCATGCGCTGCGGCACCGAAGGGCTAGTTCGTCTCGCCCCGTCCCGGCGGGCCGCGGGAAATCGACAACGAAGCAATTCTTCAGTGAATTCAAGAAAGGTTGCCTGATGAGCAAGCGAACCGTTCTTTCGGGGCTGGCAGCAGCCCTGGGAGTGAGTGCCATGTTGCTGGCCAGTACGGCCGGCAGTGCGAGCGCCACCGAAGTCGGAACCAGGGCGGTTGGATCTCAGATCAAGAACTTCCAGACGAAGCTCTGTCTGGACTCCGACACCAAGGGCAACGCCTACACGAAATCCTGCGCCGACGACCTGAACAACCCCTACCAGCAGTGGAGCACACTCTGGAATTCTTCGGGAACTAAATTCCAACTGAGGAACGTGCAGACACTCAGGTGCCTCGAAGTCGCCGGCGAGGATGGCGTCAGGACCGCCCCGTGCGGGAATCATTCCAGCCAACTCTGGAGCACCAACGAATGGTTGCGCATCAAGAACGATTACAACGGCCGGGCGCTGGATTCAAACGCCAAGGGCCAGCTCTACACCAGCCCCTACAGCGAAAGCAACCCGTACATGGAGTGGTGGTGGCGGAACTAGGC
>NZ_JBSFJF010000169.1:0-1003 GCF_053597915.1 Streptomyces sp. NPDC001219
CCTCCTCGCCCTCACCGGACTCAACCCCACCACCCTCCACAAAGCCGCAAACACCCTGCCACCCCTCCTACACGACCTCACCCCCACCACCCACCACCACACCACCAACCGCACAACCCACCACCACACCACCAACCAGGACACAAACCCCCCACTCACCCAACACCTCAGCACCCTGCCTCACGAAGAACGCGAACAAACCCTCCTCAACCTCATACGCACCCAAGTAGCCACAGTCCTCGGACACACCGACACCAACACCATCGACCCCACACACGCCTTCCAGGACATGGGCTTCGACTCACTCACCGCCATCGAACTACGCAACCACCTCAACAACACCACCGGCCTACGACTCCCCACCACCCTCGTCTTCGACCACCCCAACCCCACCGCCCTCGCCACACACCTGCTCCGGCAGATCAAGGTGGAGACGGTGTCACCCGCCGACTCGGTGATCGAGGAACTCGGCCGGCTCAGGGCCGCCGTCCAGTCGGCAGCCGCCGATCCCTCGGCCTACGAGAGCGTCGCCGGGCAGCTGCGCGAGCTGTTGGACGTCGCTGAACAGGCGAGCGGCCGCACGCGCGCCGACGAGGTACCGCCGGCCGACGACCTGGACGACGCGAGCGACGAGGAACTGTTCGCGCTTCTCGACGAGCTGAACTGACCGGGCGACCGTTCACGGAGCAGACAAGGGGGTCGGCTCCGGGGCGGTTTCGCACGCCCGGCGTGTCATCGCCGCGGCACACGACCGCACGACCCACCAGACCAAGTACGAGCCACATGACGACGGGGAGCTGAGATCAGTGGCGAACGAGCAGGAACTCCGCGAATATCTCAAGAAGGCCATCGCCGACGCACGCGACGCGCGTAGGCAGCTGCGCGAGTTCGAGGACAAGGCGCAGGAACCGATCGCGATCGTGGGTATGGCGTGCCGTTACCCGGGCGGGGTGTCCTCTCCCGAGGACCTGTGGGACCTGGTCGCCAACGGTGTCGATGCCGT